>JBCCHM010000059.1:0-4527 GCA_039028755.1 Bacteroidota bacterium
ATATGCAGACTACTGTTAGAGGAGGAACCTGGTCAGAGAGGCCAGCGCAAATTCAGATCCACAGTAAGTACTCAGATGGGCATGTTTATCCTATCCACGCAATAGCTTGTAAGGACTCCTGCTCTACAACAAGAGGCTTATTCCTATTTTGAGAAGCCGGTACAGGCTTTGTATGGCCTCTTAGCCGCTGTAGGAATAGGGTGATATTAAACGCTGCTTCTGCTTGATACTTGAGCAAGTTTATGCTAGCTCCATCAATACTGATGCTTTTTATGGTAAGGTATCTATCTATGAGCAGCTGGACAGGATTTATTTGGAGGGCTAGCTGTTTGATAGTGAGCATCTCCTGATTATGCAGGTCTTTAACCTCAAAGCCCGTGAGTACAGCTTCTTGGAACCACTTTACCTGAAACTGCTGGTGTTTGATAGTAAATTGAGTCCTGCTACTGAGCTGATGGAGAAGCTGCGTAAATAGCTTGTTCTGCACATAGGGTAGCTGCAGGATAGCCATGAGCGCTATGATAAGGCCTAGTACGAGTAGTAGCAGGCTTTTTAGGGGCTTAGCTAATTTTTTTTTAATTAGCTTTAATTTTTGACTAGAAATACGCAATGTGCAAAGAAGATCTGATTATATTAGCTATTGAGTCATCTTGTGATGAGACAGCAGCAGCTGTTATTCGCAACGGCAAGATAGTAAGCAATGTGGTAGCTACACAGTCAGCTCATGAGCTCTATGGCGGAATTGTACCTGAGCTAGCCGCTCGTGCCCACCAGCAAAACATCATCCCTGTAGTGGATAAGGCTATGCAAGATGCCCAGGTGACTAAAACTAGGCTCGGTGCGCTAGCTTTCACCCAAGGGCCAGGGCTCCTAGGAGCCCTGCTCGTAGGAGCTTCCTTTGCTAAATCTATGGCCTTTTCGCTAGATATTCCACTCATAGCTGTACATCACATGCGGGCGCATGTGCTAGCTAATTTCATTGATGAACCTCACCCTACTTTTCCTTTCCTTTGCTTGACAATCAGTGGAGGGCATACACAACTAGTACTGGTCAAAGATTATTTATCCATGAAAGTCATCGGTGAGACACAAGATGATGCGGTAGGAGAGGCTTTTGATAAAATAGCTAAGCTCATGGGTCTACCTTATCCTGGAGGGCCACTTATTGATCATTATGCACAGTATGGTGATCCCTATCGCTTCCAGTTTCCAGCTACTACTATGCCACAGCTTGATTTTTCATTTAGCGGTATTAAAACCGCTTTTCTTTACTTTCTCCGAGAGAATAAGAAAAAATATCCTAATTTTATAATCGAAAATAGAAATGACCTTTGTGCTAGCATTCAGCATACACTGATCCATATGGTGGTTACTAAACTAAAAAAGGCTGTAGCGCAGACAGGTCTCGCTACCATCGCAATAGCAGGAGGTGTAGCAGCTAATTCAGGCCTCAGAAAGCAGCTAATGCAGCTCGCCGAAAAAGAAAACTGGCAGGTATTCATTCCGCAGCTAGCTTACTGTACAGATAATGCTGCGATGATTGCTATGACAGCACACTACCAGTATCTAGCCCATGATTTTTGTGCTTTAAGCGCAACTGCGCTGCCTAGAATGCCTTTATGAGCCTAGTAGGGCCTTAATTAGGGGCTGACTCTGACTTTACTAAATTAGGTGTCAGGAATGTATATAAAGCACTGTAAATTAAGCAAATAATGGAGCACTTTGTTGCACGTACGCCGGCAAGAACAGCTGCTCAGTTAGTTGCTGTGCATCGTAATACTGCCACTTCGTTTTTCTCTCAAATTAACAGAGCAAATAGCCCTTCAGCAACAAAATAGCATAGAGCAATTTTTGGGTAAAATTGAGTTAGCTGAAAGCTATTCTACAGGTGTAGGCAAGGGAAAGGCGTGGACGAGGGGCATCAGGGAAGCTACCAGTCTTTGGTATACTGAAGCGAGGAGGAAAAGTTTACACAGAGATGATAGCAAATACCCCAAAAGAGCCATTAATACCCCTTGAGCAAGTATTAAACCCGATAGCCTTGCCTATACAGCTAGTTATCGCTCTTATAATGCTTTAGCTGTATCAGAATTTAAGGCTTATAGAGCAAAAGATTCCAAGAAGTTAGTAGCTACAAATAGTGATATTAATGGGATAGGAAATTTATGGAAACAAGCTAAGAGACCTATGGGTAAGTTTGATGGCATACCGAAGCATTTAGTTTATAGTTAAAAGAATATGAATGGAGGTTGAATATAGGCTCATCAAAACTGCTCTTAAAGGAGTTGAAGGATATCTTCAAACAAAAATACTAGGTGTCAGCCCCTAAATATTTTTTCACCTGCCGCTGGGTTGCTTAACTCCGCCGCATAAGTGAGCATGGTGAATATGTATTCACAGCCTACTGCTGCTATGCACGCTTAAGATACAGCTCGATACACACCTATTGTCAACTCAAAGTTACCGTCTCTGCCGTGTTTCAGCAAGAGCTCCATAGGAGCGCAGTGGCCGTGTTTGAGAAATTCCTAGCGGGCAGCCTCCTGGAAGCACTGCTGCCAAGCCTCCTTCCTCTCGGGGCTACCCATTCCTCGCGTAACTCTGTCTTGGCAGCCTCAATTAGCATCCACGTTGCTCGCCAAATGCTTGCGATCGATGTGGCGGCCGATGGCACCTAGGGTCTTGTATTGGGTCAGGTGTAGGACCGCAAAATCAGAGCTAGAGTTCAGTAAACTCCCAGACTTTTTTCTCCTAGGGGGAAGTCGTGTGTAGTGTAGGAAGCAAGGCTGCTAGCTCCCGATCTATTTTAAGGCCCTTTCAAGGCACTTTTTGTATATATTGTTTGTCCAACCCCTAGATCGTTTTCTAGGCACGTTTCTGTGCGTCTAAGAGAAAGTATTTAGGCTCCTTCCATATTATGGCCTACTTAACTAATTAAGCCCCATCTCTCGAATGAGTTCATCTAGCTCCTTCTTAGAGAGGCCTGTGAAGCCGATCACTTTCTCTTTAGGCTCTCTTTTCTAGGGTAAGGCAGCCTAGCTCTCTTTCTGGTTCTCTGACTTCTGGTTGGCTTGATTTTACTGATTGCTTCCTGGCTAATTCCTGTGAGTGTTTTCACTTCATTAGGGGTCGTAGCCTTTGGTGAGCATAGCCCTAGCTATGACTAACTTTTCTTGTTACATGCCTTCTTGTCTGATGGCTTGTGTAACAGTCATGATTTCCTCCTTGCTTTTACAAATTTAAGCTTGTTGAAAACAAATCTGCTGCCGCCTCTTCTCCATAGCCTAGGTTTTTAAACATACGCTGTGCTACTAGATAGACCGCGTGCCAATAGTCACTGCCTAAGGGACTTTCTAGGCTTAACAGGGTGTCCTTATAGGTCTCTAATAGCTCCTTGAGTAGGCTATACTTTACTTCGAAAGGAAGCGAGCTAAGGGGATGTAGTTTCCTCTATTTCATGCTTATTGGGTTGTCAAGCGTGTTGGAGTTTTTGCTCTCTCTGTTTTTGCCTTCTTCTCATAGCATCTATCCTAGCACTCGCTTCTCTCTCTTCTCTATAATATGCTTCTGGGTCTTTGACAAAAAGCTCGTAATCAGCGTCTCTTACCCCTCTAAGCCATTCCATTACTCTAAAGCCTGGTATAGGCTTTGTGCCTCCTAGTCTTTTACCTAATTCTTCTCTTATGCTCATAGTGGTATCTCTTTAGGGCTTCGTATGTCTATTGTAGTATACCCTTTTTTTAGGTTTATACCATTATACTGTCTTACGAATAAAGTTAACCATGTGCCTGAAATTCCAACTCACTAATGTATCTACTCGGTTTATGGTCGCTAGCGCAATATGCCTTGCATCGTTTCTACACTTTTTAGTTAGTGCTCCTTCTTTAATATAGTTTTTTGCTAGGCGTTCTGCTTCGTCGTTCATCTCAATCAGTTCCATCTTTACTTTTTCAAGCTTGACTATTTCGTGCGATAATTGTCTAACTCTTTCAGGAGCACACTTTAACTCCCTTTCTGTAATATTTGAATAAATAAGCTCTGAACTATTGTTCCTTGCGTATTCAAAAAACGCTGTTGTATCCTCCTCAAAGATAGCATCCCAGTACCCGCCAAATACCGAAGTGTCTATATAAAATCTCATCAGTTGTTCTTTTAAAGAAAGCGTAGCTCACTACGCATCACGAAGTGATGCTGGCAGATACAGGGAAATTGTTTACAAGCAACAGGGAGCAATGATGCATCATGCTCCCCTCCTGCACATCAACCAATACAAAAGAAACTTATTGACCGATCACATTGCCCCCAGCCTGCTCACGAGGCCTGGACAGAGAGGAGCATCGGAGAGGTATTGTAGTATCGAATTAGAGACTGAAGCTAGGTGACTTCTACCACTGCCATTCTAGGCATATCACTCCGCAAGGGTACACGCTGATATCTCAGGTATCTGTAGAGCGTAGGGATAGCTATCTGCAGCTGCTGGCAGATAGCTCCTACTGGCAACGTACCCTCTCTATACAACGACGCTGCTAC
>JBCCHM010000060.1:0-4516 GCA_039028755.1 Bacteroidota bacterium
GAAGACTCTTAAAACTAATTTAGGTCCTAAAAGATCACTAGATTGCTATCTATATAGTTTTCGATCAGCAGCTATAGAGCCTCTAACCCATGAAGCAGGCATGCAACTGCTAGAAAAATGGGGTTTTAACATCTCTCCCACCTATAAAAAGTGTACCACCCTAGAAGAGGTCATTGAATACATCGATTACTGGGAGACTGCGAAAAAGAAGCTCCCTATTGTTATTGATGGGGTTGTCATCAAAGTCAATGACATTAGTCAGCAAAGTAGACTAGGCTCTACTGCCAAAAGCCCACGCTGGGCCATTGCTTACAAATTTAAACCAGAGAACATAGCCACTGTCCTAGAAAAGGTAACTTATCAAGTAGGTAGAACAGGCGTCATCACTCCTGTGGCACATCTAAAGCCTACCTTACTAGCTGGAACAACTGTAAAGAGGGCTTCTCTACACAATGCTGATGAAATAGAGCGGCTTGGTATATACTTAGGAGATACAGTTTTTATTGAAAAGGGAGGCGATATCATACCTAAAGTAACAGGGGTAGATACAACTAAGCGAGGGCTAGATAGTAAGCTAGTCAAGTTTATTACCCATTGCCCAGCATGTAGTACTGCCTTAGTCAGGCAAGATGAGCAAGCTTTGTATTACTGCCCCAATGCTAAAGCATGCCCACCCCAAACACAGGCTATGCTAGAGCACTTTATACATAGAAAAGCCATGGACATCCATACCATCGGTAAAAAAACTATAGCTCTATTAGTCGAAAAGGGACTCATACGTACGCCAGCTGATCTATACTCACTGCGTTATGGCGATATCTACGCTTTGGATGGATTCAAAGATCTGTCTACTAAAAACGTACTGAGGGGTATTGAGCAGTCTAAGCAGCGATCTTTTGAGCGTGTACTGTTTGCTTTAGGCATCAGGCATGTGGGGGAAGTAGTGGCTGAGAAAATTGTTCAGCATTACCAAGACATAGACTCCTTAGCCCAGGCTAGCGCTGAAGAGCTGATGGCTATCCCCGAAGTTGGAGAAAAAATTGCCCATAGTATTACTGCTTATTTTCAAGAATCTAAAAACTTACAGCTCATCGAATCGCTCAAAAAAGTAGGACTTCAACTGCGTATAGCAGAGACTAAAGCTGCTCTAATAAGCCGCCTTCTAGCAGGTAAGTCTTTTGTAATCTCAGGTACTTTTCAAAATTTCGAGCGTGAGGATTTAAAAAGCTTGATTAGAAGTAGGGGAGGGGAGGTGTCATCTAGTGTGTCTAACAAGCTAGACTACCTAGTAGCTGGGCATAAACCAGGATCTACCAAACTAGCTAGGGCACAGGCTTTAGGCGTTCAGATCATCCATGAAGAAGCGATCATTCAAATGTTTGAACTGTAATGGTGCCAATCAAAGAAAAGCTGCTTTCCCTATATTTCAAAAAGCTTGCCAAAGCCGACCAGGTAGTAAGACTGAGTGTTGGGTATAAGAAAGCTCAGCTGCTAGGCTTGCTTTACACCTATGAGGATGCTCAAAAAGATGAAGCTGTCCTTCGATTTATAGACCAAGTAAAGGCCACGGGCAAAAAGCTACATATACTGTGTTATATTACAACAAAAGATGCAGTGTACAGTGGAAGCTTCCCTTCATTTACCCAGCACGATATTAATATTTTCGGCAAGTTTGTGAATGGGCCGGTAGCTGATTTTCTGCGTACCCCGTTCGACTATCTGTACCATGTAGACCTAGTTAGCAATCCTATGCTTGACTATGCGCTGGCTAAGTGTAGGGCAAAGTGCAGGGTTGGCAAGTTTGATGCTACAAGAGCTAGCTTATTTGAAATTATGGTCAAGCTTGAGTCCAAGTCTGATAGCTATGCGCTTGATGGCTTGGCAGGGAAAATGCTTTATTACACGCAACTATTAGAAGTATGATGATGCAACAGTTGAAAGGAACGGGCGTAGCGCTTGTAACTCCCTTTGATGCAAAGCTTCGTGTTGATTTTGAAGGGCTTGATAAGCTGCTACAGCTGACAACTGCAGGGGGTATAAACTATTTTGTAGTGCATGGCACTACAGGAGAAGCTGCTACTACTACAACAGAAGAGAAGAGAGAGATATTAGCCTTTATCAAGGCCCATAACCCTAAAGGCCTACCCATTGTCTATGGTATTGGAGGGAATAGTACTAATGATATCCTACAAAAGATCGCTAGCACAGATTTTCAAGGCATAGCTGCTATCCTTACGGTGAGCCCCTACTATAATAGACCCTCCCAAGAGGGCATCTATCTGCACTACAAAGCTATAGCAGATGACTGCCCTGTGCCCATTATCCTCTATAATGTTCCTAGTAGAACAGGCTCAAACTTGGAGGCAACCACGGTCTTAAGGCTCAGCGAGCATACTAACATTTGGGGTATTAAAGAAGCATCAGGTGATCTGGTTCAGTGTCTTGCGATCGCTAAAGACAAGCGAGATGATTTTTTACTCATCTCAGGGGACGACATCCTGACTGTGACTATGATAGCCATAGGAGCAGCTGGGGTAGTGTCTACCCTAGCTAATGGATTTCCTTCTCAGGTATGCCAAATGGTAGAGGCTACGCTTCGGAATGATTACATGAAAGCTAGGAAATACCAATTTGCATTACTAAAGATGCATGAATTAGTAAGTAAAGTGGGTAATCCTGTGGCTACTAAACAGATCTTGGAAGTACTAGCAATCTGTAAAAATTATGTAAGGCTACCTTTAGCTCGACTATCAGGAGAGGGTATTGAAAAGATTCGCGCTGCAGTAGGAGACTTGCTGTAAGTAAGGGGCATACATGCCCCTTACTTATCTTGATAGTTATATACGTGGCTACTTACTGGTATCTTTTTTATCGTTATTTTTTTTATTTTGAGTCTTTACTTTTCTGCTCTGAATGTCTACTCTAACTTTTTGTGCTAGCTCTTTTAGCTCTTGCATACCCTTTCTGATACGGGTACCAGCAACTTTATTACCCTTTTCGTAGAATTTTTCAAATTCTTCTTCTAAGTCTTTAATATGTTTGTGCAGGCTGTGGAAATGGTTCATATTTTTAGTTTTTAGTTTACGAACTGCTTATTTAGCTGCTAATATATCTAAAATGTTTCTTTAAACAACAAAAAGTATGCTTAGGAAGCACTCAAGGCTAAATACTACATCTATATTATCTTTTTCAGAGTCTATGTCCTCTAGCGTCTTTTCCTCTAAGCATGGAAGCGCCGCGGTAAATTTTGCCTCTATGCCTATGCTTTATCTCGGCCTTGCAGTGAGATACAGGGCACCTGGGTAGCTCAGGGCAGTTGAGGCTAACTCCAAGCTGTAAAAATAGGCCCTGCTGCTTTAGTATTAGAGCTCCTGGCTTAAAGAGCTCTAAAAATATCTTTCTATCATATGACAGTCTACTAAATGCACTAAAATAGGCTGATATATGCTTTTCAGCTGTTATACCTATATCTACAGAGGGCAAAAAGGATCTTAGCACGGCCCGGCTATCACTTAATTTCCCATAAACAAAGTCAAATCCAATCTGGGTGTTAAGCAAGAGCGTGTAGGCTGGGTTTTCTAGCAGTTTAAACCCTAGCATAGCAAAAGGCCTTATATTATAGTGAGTACCTCTGGGGTCTTTGTAGTCTCCTAGATGCATATGTTCCTTATCGGGCTTCAGCGTTTTGATCTTATTTATAAGAAGAGTGCCTCCAAGCTCAACCCTAAACTTTCTTAGGATATCTATATGGCTACTGAGTGCGATAGGAAAGGTAGCTCCTGTACCCTTGCATGTTATTTTTTGCTCATCACCTATATTAAGAGGTTTCGAGGTAACGTCGTAGGTTTTCATGCAAACATAAGAACCACCGAACCACCTAATCAGGTATACATTATTTGCTCTTGAGTCATACAGGTAGTACTTATCTGCTTCTTTAAACACGTGCATCTGAACAACGTCATTATAATAGAACGTCTTTCCACCTCCAAACGACACATTCACGTGCACTTGATTTAGGAGTTTTCTAAATGAAAGGTGCTCTTTTGAAAAAGCTACGTTATGGATAAAGCAGGTAAGTAATAAGCATAGTAGGTACTTTCCAAAGCGTAGCCTAGAGTAGCTTCTTTTAAAGAAGGAGTAGCGTTTCATTAATTTTTTCATCCGAGGACTAAAAGGCTGGCTTTTGGAGACTATGATTTGCTTAGATGCTTTGTTTATAAAGACGTAGGTTACTATCTTATTTATTCGCAGCTAATTTAGCGTAATTTTCCTGAATCCATTATCTAAAATTTTATTGTGTACGTTATCTATGTTTAGAGTCGAAATTTTATAGTTTAGAGTCTCTTGAAAAGAAATAGATTTTTATCACTTCAATCCCGTACTGCACATGGAAGAGTTGCACCGCACAAGCTATTTCTTAGGTAAGAAAGTGTTATTAAGCTGGCTTCCGGAGTACTTTGAGTATAAGCCTTTTTTCAACCTACCTGTCTGGCAAGGAGTAGTTCTTATTTTGCTC
>JBCCHM010000061.1:0-4479 GCA_039028755.1 Bacteroidota bacterium
CTTCCTCTAGACTTAGCCATTAACTATGGTGTTTCAGGTCCTATGCTTAGGGCTTCTGGGCTTCGGCTAGACTTGAGAAGAGTAGATGGCTACTCAGTATACCCAGAGCTAGCATTCGATATCCCTATAGGCCAAGGAAAGATGGGGACTTTGGGCGATTGCTGGGATAGGACCTGGTTGCGTATGCAAGAGTGTAAGGAGTCATTGAAGATCATAGAGCAGTGTTTAGCTCGATTGTCGAGTGACCTCAAACGAACCTCTGATTTTGATCCACAAAAAATGGTGCCTAAGAAGATTCGCACTTCAGCACAAGACTGCTATGTCCGGGCAGAGAACCCACGTGGAGAGCTGGGCTTCTTTTTTAGAGCTACAGAAAGAAGCGACCAACCGGTGCGCTGCAAAGCCCGCTCCTCTAGCTTAGCTAATCTCTCTGTAGTGCCTGCACTCGCCAAAGGCTATCTACTAGCTGACCTAGTGGCTATTGTAGGTTCTGTGGATTTGGTGATGGGGGAAATAGACCGATAAGCTACTTCTACTTAGATCAATAGCTGATCACCGAAGAAGATATCGATGGTATGTTCAAGGACTTGTAAGTAAAACAATGCTACCGATGCCAAACGAAGAAATAAGGCTTTCAGTAAGCAGCAAAGAAGCACTTGAAATAAAAGCAACAGCATACACAGCTAGTTTGTATAGCAGCAAGCAAAGCCATAAATTAAGGCACTGAACTTTAAAACCATTACAAGCGCACCAGTCATGAAAATCATACATGCCCTGTTTAGTTTAGTAATAACCCTGTTAGCTACAGGCTGTCTGGATCATAGTCCAGCTCTTCCTTCACTAGAAAACCAACCAGAAGCAGCAGTAAGTCAGTTTCAGACTAGCTTAGAAGAACTGAACGAAGAACTACCCAAAGAGTCCCCCAAATGGGACCAATTCTTCACCGAGCGGGGAGCTATAGCGCTTTGGCAGCAACTTCAGAGGATTAATAATGAGGCCCAGCTAGTTTTTAGCCTAAAGAACCTTCAGTTTGATCAAGCAGATGTGACTGATGAAGTAGGAGCAGGCATTGCTCGACACTTAGCCTATTACCACAAATACCAGGTCAATGTACTTCGGATCATTGGCGGATCGAGCCCAGGTAAAAAGCTTACCTCATTTGATCCAGCAATCGGAGCGCTGAAAAGCCTGCAAGAGCTTTGGCTAGCCGACAATCAACTACAAGCCCTGCCTGAATCGATCGGAAAGCTGACAAGACTCCAAGAGCTCTGGCTAGCTAAAAACCAGCTACAGGCCCTACCTGAATCAATTGGAGAGCTGAAAGGCCTACAAGAGCTTTGGCTAGCTGATAATCAACTACAAGCCCTGCCTGAATCGATCGGAGAGCTGACAAGCTTACAAGACCTCTGGCTAGACGGTAACCAGCTGACTTGCTTGAGTGAAAAGCTCCTTCCTTGGTTTCAGCAGATAAACTATAAAAATACAGATCAGAACCCTTGGCTGAGTCCTGATGACTTGCCACTTGTAGATTTTGGCTACTTGATGGCAAATCAAGATAATAGGCACAGCTGGAAAGAGTATGAGAACATTGTATACTTTGAGCACGAAATCCCCTTCTATGTAGATCGCCAGCTAGTCACTGAACAAGATGTAAATGATATGCTCAATGACCTGGTAGGAAAGCAATGCTATCGTGTTCATTGATAGCTAGGCGGTCCCGACAAGAAAGCTTTATTATATGATCGGCCGCAAAAAACTGGTGGCTAGAAGATACTAAAAAGAAAAGTACCATCAGTTCAGCAAGCATAGTAGAAGCAGTAAGGGATGGGCTGGAAACTGTATAAGCTAGCCTATACTAATGCGCACTGAACTTCAGAGAAATCCATACCATCTATGTTAACCTGTGCCGAGTTCAAAAAGGCGATAGCCGCGAAAAAAGATTTTGTGATGGCACACGGGGATGGCACTACAGAGACGGGAAAAAAGATACAAGCTAGAAACTAAAGCTACCTATTCGTTGTATTTCTCTAGATACTCCCCAAGAGTCAGGAGCGTGCATCTACACTGCTAGACCTTCTAAGCAACGGATAGTGTTCGCACAAGCCTACCGTTAAAACTCAAAAATCGGAGAATTGATTATTAAAACAAATTTTGTAGCCACCCTTCGTCAAGTAGGCAAACAGCGAAGGCTACAGGTGGGTCTTGTTGATTTATACCAAACCTACGGAAGGCTTTGTGGACTAAGGGTGCTATCCCTACTTATTGTGCGACTTGCCCATTGCTAGGGCTAGTCAAGGATGGTAGAATATGACCTCCTACCCATATCTTAGTGGGTGAGGATCAAGTAGCTAGGTGTTTAAATTGGGTTATGGCTGGCTTATAAAATCAAAAGCGTTTTGAATTAAGTAACTTTATAGTAAAACATTTGAACGAATATACCTTAGCAAGGTTGGAAATTATACCAATAAGTCGATATCTCCTCCCGCATATCGAAAGCTTGGGGAACTTTGCTAAAAGAAAGCTCTCAAAATTTAATGCTTTTGTGAATTTGTATTTAACTACAGAGATAAGAACTTAGAGAAGAAGGTGGTTAAGTTTTAAGTATAAGCTTTGAACTTATCAGTTTAAAATAAATCTTTTCAACTATCTCTATATAGTACTCCCTGGAATGTGGCTAATAGGAATTCGAAGTGGTATTATTACTGTACTAGGTCTTGTTGCTTATGGGCTCTTTGTACAGATAACAGAACTAAATACTTCTATATGGGGTAACCTGGAGTATGTGGTATTTGCACTAGGTATTTATTCAGGACATTATTATTACAAATATGCCAATAGAGGTTTTATGTCCTATGGCGAGGGAATACAGGTGGGCCTGATTGTAATTGTGTTTACTGGACTAGTAAATAGTGTATTCAGCTATGCGGCTGCTAGGTTTATAGGTCCTAGTTTTATAAAAAGGATAATATCAGGCGTCAAGATAGCGCTACAGCAGAGCCCTCTTGATGAGGGTAATATTCAAGAAGGAGTACGCTTCATAGAAGCTAACATGACACCTGAGCTTTTATTAGTCATTACTTTCTTTACTACCCTATTGACAGGGCTTATCTTTACTTTGCTTATCACTGTATTCTCCAAACGTTCTGAGCACTAACCTGATAAGTCAATACAACGAATCTTTACATCTATGAAACTAGATAAGCAACTCCTGAATACCCTGTTGGCTTACTTCATTAGGGGATTGCTATTAGTCGTCCCCTTTGCACTAACAGGCTACATCATCTCACTGGCTCTGAATTGGATAGACGGACTCATTAAGCTCAATATTCCGGGTTTGGGCATGACTATTTTGCTTGTAGCTATTACTTTCTTTGGTTATCTAGGCTCTACCCTACTGGTCAGGTCTATACTTGATCTTATCGAAAACCTGGTCGTCAAGATTCCTCTGATTAGTATTATCTACACTTCGTTAAAAGAGTTTGTTGCTGCTTTTGTAGGTAATAAAAAGAAATTTGATAAGCCTGTATTAGTCATGCTGAACAAGCGAGAGCGGATACACAGGCTAGGCTTTATTACACAGGAAGAGCTCAAGATTCTCCACTTACCAGGTAGTGTAGCAGTGTATCTTCCTCACTCTTACAACTTCTCTGGTGATTTATATATTGTGCCTAAGGATGCTATCACTCCCTTAGCTATTGCTGGTACTGACATTATGAAATTTATTGTATCAGGAGGCATAACAGGCTTGTAGCATTGGGAAGAAGCATAGGCTAGTTGAATCTTGCTTACTTTCAGCTATTGGCTAGTGTATATACTTACCTAGCCATGAATTTTTCACAGGCACTAACCACTTGTCAGCCAATGCTGCTTTGTGGGTAATGGTGTTATCAAACATGAGCGTGTCTGCTAAGATTTTTCCTTGTTGTATTTTTTCTTTTATCTGATCTAGTGGAGCTGTGAAGATGGTATCTCCTTGCTTGAACACCACGTTTGTCCGATCTAGCAAGTCTAATTGTAGTGTATCTTTCAGCTCATGGAGAAAGTGTATGGCACTATCCACTGTACAGCAGCTCAATTCTTGGATAGATCTCTCCACAGCAAGGACTAGGAAGCGGTTATATAGCACCTCAGCAGCGCATTGTAAAGAACGACCATGCGAATTCCATGCTTCTAGAAATGTTTTTGACTTTCGTAGTATGGCTGCTACCTCCTGGTTAGTTAGTTGGCGATTAGCCTGATAGATCCAGATGTGTGCTTGGTCAGATAGCTGACTAAAAGAAGTATACATAGCGTATGATTACATTTATGATTCTGTAAGCTCAACTCTGTTTTTAGGACCAGAGCAGGCTATACATAATTAATTCCTTACTTAATGAAATTTAGAACGACCTAGCGCCTATAGCTTATTTGCAGTAAAAGCGCTAATTTTCTAATTTTGTTACTCATTTAGCGGTGATGTAGCTCAGTTGGTAGAGCATC
>JBCCHM010000062.1:0-4475 GCA_039028755.1 Bacteroidota bacterium
GCGCGATTGGTCTCTGTTTCACCTATTTGGTCAACGCCATCCCAATGCTTTTGGTCGTTGAAAACTGGAAGTACCCCTTCGAAGAACATTCGTGAATTTGTGGACAGTGGTCGTGAATATACTCCATTCTCAATACCAAATACGGCATCATACACACCGACCATATCTTATTTATCGCAGCTGGGGCTTTTCATGTATCTAAACCCTCAGATTTGATTCCTGAGCTACAAGGGAGATTCCCTATCAGAGTAGAGCTCGATAGCCTAACAAAGGCAGATTTTTGTCGTATTCTTCAGGAGCCTAAGAATGCCCTTATTAAACAATATAAAGCGCTGTTTGAAGCAGAAGAAGTAGCCCTTAGCTTTGACAAGGAGGCTATAGAGGAATTAGCAGCCACAGCTTATAGCATCAACGAAGAGGTAGAAAACATTGGGGCTAGAAGGCTCCATACAGTCATGAGTCATTTATTGAATAATTTTTTATTTGATGTACCTGACGAGATTGGCGCTAACGAGCAGATTAAGATCACCAAGGCACTAGTAACCGATCGCTTGGCTAAGCTAGTGAAACGGAAAGATTTGAGTGAATATATCCTCTAGCGATAGCTTGCCTCATCCCTCACCAGCGCAAAAAAATACCTAGAACAGTATTGGGCAATACCTTGCTAATACAAATCAAGTACTGAGTCTTACAACACACTAAAGAGCTACCTTGAAGCTAGGTATACACACTTATACAGCATAGCTGCTAACTATACCCTAGTTCCTCAAATATTGGTCTAGATAGCTTCGAATACCTGAGGCTAGTAGCCTAGTTTAGCACGCACTTCCTCTAGGGTTTGGGTAGCTATGGCGTTTGCCTTAGCCTCACCTGCGGCTAAACGTCTATCAATAGCTTGTAAATCATGCATATAAGCATCAAAGCGCTGTCTGGCTATAGCGAACTTCTCTAAAATAAGGCCCAAAAGCGCTTGTTTAGCCTCTCCATAGCCATAGCCTCCTTCCAGGTACTTAGTGCGCATAGTAGCTATTTGCGCTTCATCAGCTAGGATGCTGTACAAGCTAAAGACTGTACACTGGGCTGGATTTTTAGGTGCTGCTAACGCTGTACTATCTGTCTGGATAGCCATGATAGTCTTACGTAACTGCTTTTCAGGCAAAAAGATGTCAATGGTATTATGGTAAGACTTACTCATCTTCTGTCCATCCGTACCTGGAATAGGCTGTATGGCTCGACTAGTTTGAGCTTGAGGTAAAACAAAGGTATCGCCATATTGATAGTTAAAGCTATTAGCAATATCTCGAGCCATCTCTAAGTGCTGTAGCTGGTCTGTACCTACAGGTACTACCTCTGCCTTGTAGAGGAGTATATCAGCTGCCATGAGTACTGGATAGGTAAATAGCCCAGCACTCACTGCTGAACGCCGGTTTGCTTTGTCTTTGAAAGCATGGGCATTAGTCAACATAGGATAAGGCGTAAAGCAGCTTAAATACCAAGTCAGCTCACAAACTGCTGGGGCTTTAGATTGTCTGTATAAGACAGTCCTATCAGTATCTAACCCTAAGGCAAGCCAAGCTGCAGCAGTAGCATATACATATTCTTTGCGCTTGTCTGGATCTTTGATAGTAGTGAGCGTGTGCAAATCAGCCACAAAAAATAGCGCTTCATTAGATGGATCTTGGGCCGAGGCCATAGCAGGTAGCATAGCACCAAGCACATTACCTAAATGAGGCCTACCTGTACATTGAATCCCTGTTAGTATACGCGCCATATTTGTTAACCCTATTTCTTTGCTTAAGTGTCCCACACTGAACAGCTACAGTAATAGGGAGGTCTTACTATAGTATGCCTGTAAATATAGTTTTTCCTTAGTTGCTTAAATTTTTCGCTTCAGAATTCTACACTTACTTTTGTTAAGATGCTAAGTTTCTTAGCCCCTTACTGAATGAAAAGGAGCAGCTAGGCATAACATAAGCAGTAAGCAATTAGGCATCCACATACGTTTTACAGTGAGCTAGTAAAAGCCTAGCATCAATAGACTATGGCAGAAGCATTAATGATTATGCCCAAGATGGGGGAGAGTGTAATGGAAGCTACAATCATTCAGTGGCTCAAAAAGGAAGGCGATGCCATTACAGAAGACGAGTCTATACTAGAAGTAGCCACAGACAAGGTAGATTCTGAGATACCTGCTAGATACACAGGAACGCTGAAAAAAATACTAGTCCAGGTAGAAGAAGTCGTGCCTATAGGAAGTCCTATAGCCATTATTGATACAGATACCTCAATAGTAGCGCCTACCCATGGGGAACAAATAGCCATAGCCAACCCTGAGCCAGCAGTACAAAAAGTCCTAGGGCTATCCCAAATAATGGGTAAAGCAGAACAGAGCAATCCACTGTCTCCTACTACCAGGGACCACCTAGCTGCTCGTAGCCAAACCGGTCGGTTTTATGCCCCCTTAGTACGTTATATAGCGCAAAAAGAGGGTATCTCTTCGCAAGAGCTAGATCAAATCCCAGGAACAGGAAAAGATAACCGCGTAACCAAGCAAGACATACTAGCCTATTTGAGTCATAAAAAGCAGTATAAGGCTACTTACCCGTCTGCTACACCTTGTATAAACTCAATCACTATGCCAGGTGATGAGGTGATGCCTATGGATAGAATACGCAAGATGATTGCTGAGCGTATGGTGGCTTCTATGCATACAGCTCCTCATGTGACTTCTTTCGTAGAAGCTGATGTAACCAGCCTAGTGCACTGGAGGAGCCAGCATAAAGCAGGTTTTGAACAAAAGACAGGAGCTCCCCTTACCTACATGCCTCTCTTTATTGAAGCCATTGTACGAGCCATCCAAGACTTCCCTATGATTAATGTATCTGTAGTAGGAGACCATATTATCAAAAGAAAAGCCATTAATATTGGTATAGCAGTATCTCTATCTGGAGGTAATTTGATCGTGCCGGTTATTAAAGACGCTGACCAACTAAGCCTAGCAGCTCTAGCTACGCAGGTAAGAGACCTAGCACACAATGCACGTACCCATCAGCTCTTACCTGACGATGTAGCAGACGGTACCTATACTATATCTAACATAGGCTCCTTTCAGAACTTAATGGGTACGCCTATCATCATGCAGCCACAAGTAGCCATCCTAGCCCTAGGCACTATCACCAAAAGACCATCAGTAGTAGAAACACCCCAAGGTGATACCATTGCTATTCGCCATAAAATGTTTCTTTCACACACTTATGACCACCGCGTAGTAGATGGGGCTCTAGGCGGGATGTTTGTCAAAAGAGTAGCAGACTACCTAGCAAGCTTTGATATAGATAGAGCCCTTGACTGATGGAAGCATCACTTAGGTTAAATAGTCGAAGCTTTGGTGAACAAGTCCAAGCTATTAGCTAAGCTAGTAGTACAATAGGCTACTTTAAGTCTCAGACCATACAATCACTAAGTATTTTATGAAAAGTATTTACTTCGAGGTAGCTAGTGCTATACTATCTTTAGTTGCTGTTTTCTTAGATACGCAACAACGAATACTAGCCCGCCCTATGAGCCTGATTAGCATAGGAATAGGATTTACTGCCTATTTCAGTTCGGGGTTATATGCTAAGTGTTTACTGAACTTCATCTACTTATTACTAAATAGCTATGGCTGGTACCAATGGAAGTATGGTGGGAAGAACAGGAGCGGCCTGTCAGTGAGCAAGGTAGGAGCTAAGGGAGTAATATATTTTATACTACTCGGATTTGCTAGTACTCTTGCTTTGGGCTATGTACTGAACACACAGACCAATGCTGACCTAGCTTATTGGGATTCAGGAAATACAGTTTTTTGCCTGATAGCCCACATACTATTAGTTAGAAAAAAACTAGAAACCTGGCTCTTCTGGTTTGTACTAGACTTATACTTCACCATCCTGTGCTATTACAAAGGCCTTTATGTATTTGGCGCTATACATATACTTTACCTTTTCCTAGCAATACATGGCTATAGGTCTTGGTACCAAGCTTACTTAAGCTGCTTAGCAACTATACCACCTACCTCTGGATGATACACTATACGCTAACAAATTAGTCTTTAATAACTCTAGATAGCTCTACCAAGCATAAATTTTTTGAGAGATAGACCTAGCAATTTGGGTATTGGGGAGCACAGAAAATATGAGATAAACACGATTACTGCCCTTAGCAGAATGCTAAAGTTGAACCCTATATTAGCCCGCTCGTTATGCGTGGCTCACGCTATCCCGTGGAAGAGCCTATTAAGACAACTTTATGCAGCGCTATGCTCACACGGGTACCCCTAATACGCTTGCCCAGCTCGCTGGGGTGCAGCTAGTTGATTTGGTGTGACATGTCGTGAACTCTACAGTGCCATACTGTTTGATGCATGAGTAAGTGCGAGATATCACCTGGTTATGGAGCCTGTCACGTTACTGTTTATACTCTATCATTGTTCCGCA
>JBCCHM010000063.1:0-4464 GCA_039028755.1 Bacteroidota bacterium
GGCCTCTTCGCCAACATCCGCGAACGCCACGTTTACGTGGCGAAAAGGAATCAAGGTGCGAGGGTCGCGAGCAGGTGGCTCGCTCCGTTCGCTTTCGTCATTGGGGTCCATCATGGTGGCAGAATGTGCCAGTAAAGCAAGGGATAGAGCTGGAGGCAGAAGGTGGTGGGAGCTGAGCAAGAAGGGTGTTGTTTTAACAACCAAGGGCGGTGCAGCCTTGCTTGCTGCTGCTTTCAGCGATTTGTGAGGCGGGAACTACCTAATGTTTCTAACAAGTCTTTTCCCGCATAACCCTACAGTATCCTTATCAAAACTTAACTAATTGCGGGAAACTAGCGTATCTGTGTCTGGCGGGCTACCCACGCTCACGTTGTTAGCTTCCACGACACTCAACCAAGGGCAACCCCAAGCTCTGGCCGCAGGTCGCTTGCCAGCTTGCTTCGTCCTCTGAGTGCCTCCTCCAGGTGCCCAGATTGATCAGCAAATAAGAAGCCTGAGAAATGACCAAGCGAAGGCGCGATGTGGCTTACGAGAGTGACGGAAGCCCGAGCCCAGGACAACTCTTGGCAATCCAGTCTTCACTGTGACGGTGGTGGCTTCAAGCTAGTGCGGCTCAGTCATTTTCCAGCTCTGGTGTCAAACACAAGGGATTTTCGTTGCTGGTAGCACCTGTGCGATATCCTATTCAAGTCTGCCTCCACGTACCATTCTTGCAAAATCAGCTACTAGCTGTATCAAACTTGAATCCAGTGTGCACGCATACCTTTCAGCAGTGTTTCAGACCACCTTAGTACAGGTGCTGACTCCTTGTTGAAACGATTTGTGCAAAGTGGCGAATGAGGTCAACGTTTCCACACTATTGATCTTTCTTAGAGCTAGCATGTTCTTTTGCTTCATCCTGCTCTTCTTTGATAGCCTCTTTAAACTCATGGATGCCCCTGCCTAAGCTCCTAGCTAGCTCAGGAATCTTCTTAGTTCCAAATAGGATGATTAAGACTAAAAGGATAAGAAGTAATTCGCCTCCTCCTATACCACCGATAAAAGCTAGTATATCCATATTTTATAGATCTCTAAAAGGTTTGCTCCCCATCTCCCAGATGGGAAAAATTAGTTATATTATTAGTTGTCCAGCTATACAAAGAACCACTATACTGTTTACCAGCATCGTTACCATCTCGTATAGATAACAAAGTATCGTTACAAAGTACTTACAGCCAACTCCGCCTGCGTGTCAGGACATAGCCCAAATTGCAGAAGAGCTTGGCGTTCAAATCATTAATGGTGTATTGTAACAGTGAGCATATTCATCTTTTCGTTTCCATTCCCCCTCATATACCTGTCAGTGAGTGTGTTAGACGGACTAAGGTTCCCAGTTCGCGTAAAATCCAAGAAGCGCTTAGTTCAATAAAAACTGGTATTGGGGCCATAATTTTTGAGGTAGCGGCTATTTTAGTTCTACTAGTGTTAATGTACCGGACGAAGTTATTAATGCCTATATGAATAATCACGATGAAGCATATCCCATGAACGAAGAAGCAAATATATCTTTAGACTGATTCCAGCTTCCAGCCGTGGTCCTCAGCCCTCCAACTTCTAGTTGGAGGGCTGGGTTTAGTAGTAAAATTTACTGCTGTAATCATTACAGTGCTTAGTTGACGATAACACTAGTCCAATACTAAAGAATAAAACAAAGAGCAGCTGCATTAGCACTAGGCGCTGGAGCTCAGCACCCAGCTGTGTAGGAGCAAGCCGCATAGTCATAATACCGTTTCGGACCAGGCTGGGGATAGCTGCTACAAAGAGCCACTGCCAAGGACTGTTGTAATGGATCATGGTAAAGATAGCTGCCATAATGATTCCTAGGGTTAGCAAGGCCCAGTGGTAGTAAAGTGCTGCCCTTCTACCCATGCGTACCACCAGAGTTTTCTTACCTACCTGAGCATCTAGTTTTATATCACGGATGTTATTCAAATTCAATACAGCTACAGCCAAGCAGCCGTAGCTTAAAGCAGGCAAGACATGTGCCCATCGCCATTGTTGGGTGTGTAAATACACAGTACCTAATACCCCTAATAGTCCAAAGAAAAATAGCACAGATACATCACCCCAGCCAGCATAACCATAAGGCTTGCGCCCTATGGTGTAGGTAATAGCTGCTATAATGGCTATCACCCCTAACAAGGCTAGTAGGATAAAGGATGGGCCTGATAGACCTGCTACCTGGAGCAGTGCCAAGCCTGTCCCTACAGTAAATAAGACTAACCATACTATGGCGGTCCTGAGTTGCCGTAGGCTTACAAATCCTGGTTGCTCGATCCCATTGGGATGGATGTACTCCTCTACATTGGCCCCACGCAGAAAATCACCATAGTCGTTGGCCAGGTTAGCTATGATCTGCAGCATTATAGCGGTAAAAGCGGCAAGGATACTTACCCAAGCATTCCACTTTCCTTCCCAGATAGCTAAGGACGTACCCATTAAACTGCTAGATAGTGTCAATAATACGCTTGGTAGGCGCATGGCTATAAGCCAAGTTCTAATAGATGCCATACATAAATTTTTTATGATATTACAGAATCAGTTTTACATACGTTCTGGCACTTCAATACCTAGTAGGTGCATTGCTCGCTGGATAATACGTGCAACACATGCAGAAATACAAATCCTCAGTTTCTTTTGTCTATCTTCTGGCTCGTGGAGTATGGGCAGATCAGCATATAGTCTATTGTAGGCTTTAGCCAGGTCAAGCGTATACTGTGCTATAACAGCAGGAGCAAGCTTCTCTGCTGCTTCCTGGAGCTGCTGCGGGAACCTACAGAGTTGTATGATCACTGCTCGTTCAGGAGCCTGTAACGGGGTACGCAGATCTAGAGCCTGGTTTATGGCGATCTCTTTTTCCTGGGCTTTCCGTAAGATAGCTGTAATACGTGCATGTGTATACTGGATGAAAGTTCCCGTGTCTCCCTGAAAGTCGATAGAAGCCTTGGGATCAAACAACAATCTTTTCTTAGCATCTACTCGTAATAGGAAATATTTGAGCGCTCCCATAGCTAGCATATGGTATAGCCGCTGGGCTTCTTGGGCTGAAAAGTCGACTTTACCTAGTTCTTGGGTGTGTGCTGCAGCTGTATCAAGCATTTCATCTATTAGGCTATCTGCATCTACTACTGTACCTTCTCTAGACTTCATTTTTCCACTGGGCAAGTCTACCATGCCATAAGAGAGATGTGCTAGCTTGTAGACATACGCACGTCCTAGCTTCTTCAGTACTTTAGTCAAGACCTCAAAATGGTAGTCTTGCTCATTGCCTACTACATAGATGGATTTAGCAAAACAATAATCTCGATAACGAAGATCAGCTGCGCCCATGTCTTGTGTAAGATACACAGCCGTGCCATCAGCCCTCAATACTAGCTTCTCATCCAACCCATCGTCTGCTAAGTCTACCCATACAGCCCCATCCTCTCGCCTATAAAAGACACCATTAGCTAACCCTTCTTCCACAACTTGCTTACCTAGTAGATATGTCTGAGACTCATAGTAAGTCTTATCAAAAGAGATACCGAGTTGCTGATAGGTAGCCTCAAACCCCTGATATACCCAGCTATTCATCTTTTCCCATAAAGCCACCACTGCTGGGTCACCTGCTTCCCAACACTGCAGCATAGCTTGGGCCTCACGCCATATAGGTGCCTGCTTGGCGGCTAGCTCCTTGCTCTGTAGTTCTTGTGCTGGCGTTGCTACTTGTTCTTTGTATGTTTGCTCAAACTTAACATAATACTTCCCTACTAGATGGTCTCCTTTCATCCCCGTAGAAGCAGGGGTTTCCCCTTGGCCCCACCGCTGATAGGCCACCATAGATTTGCAGATGTGGATGCCGCGGTCATTCACGAGGTTGACTTGGTGCACCTTATGGCCAGCCGCTTGTAAGATCTTAGCTACTGCATAGCCTAAGAAGTTGTTGCGTAAGTGCCCTAGGTGCAGGGGTTTATTGGTATTAGGAGAAGAAAACTCAATGACCATCTTTTGGCCGCTAGGGGGTGCATAGCCGAAGTACTCATCTTGGCTAATAGTAGCTAGCTGCTCTAGCCATACGGAGTCTGCTACTAATAGGTTTAAAAATCCTTTGACTACGTTGAAGTCAGCTACTAGGGCAGTGTGTTGCTTTACCCATACTCCTAGCTTATTAGCTACTTCCTCGGGACGTTGTTGGCAGCGGTCTGCTAAAGCAAAAGCTACAAAGGTATGTGATCCTTCAAACTCCTTACGCGTAGGCTGCAGCCGAATGTCTGATATTGGTAAAATCATGCCAAACACTTGCCGCAAGGCTTGCTGTATAGCTGCTTGGAGATGCTGCTCTAAGTTCATAGATAATCTTCTAACATGGAAGGTTCAAAGCTAAGTGTTTAGGTAATATTATCCATGCCTGTTTAGCAGATATTTGTTTTTGGTTGCAGAGTAGCA
>JBCCHM010000064.1:0-4432 GCA_039028755.1 Bacteroidota bacterium
CAAGTACTAGACGATGGTAGGCTCACAGATAACAAAGGGCGTGTTGCTAACTTCAAGAATACCATCATCATCATGACTACCAATCTGGGCTCACACCTGATCCATGAGAATCTAGCTAGCTTAGAAGAAAAAAATATCGCTGCAACTATTGAAAAGACTAAGAATGAGGTGCTTGAGCTATTACGCAAAACCATGCGTCCAGAATTCTTAAACAGAATAGATGAAATCATCATGTTCAGGCCACTTTCTCAGACTATTATTAAGCAAGTAGTAGCGATCCAGCTTCAGCAAGTGCAAGAACAACTTAAACAAAATGGAATTGCCTTATCCATATTAGACAAGCAGGTGGTTGACTACCTGAGTCGAGAAGGATACAATCCCCAATTCGGAGCTAGGCCTCTGAAGCGACTCATACAACGCAGCATTTTAAATGGGCTCTCTAAGGAGCTATTAATAGGTAAGATTCGTAAGGATATGCCTATTCAAGCAGCACTGACAGGCAGCTGTGAAATCCAGTTCTTTAACGCTACAAAGGGTGAAAGCTGACCTCAGCAGCTGCACGCTTAGTCCTGGCGTATTTATAGGATATTAACATAAAATTTACACAAGAACTCGTGTTACTGAATAACAAACTCTGTAAAAAAACTTCTTGTATCAAAAAACCTTGCAAAAGGTAACTTTAACAGATGATACACGAAAAAAACAGGCCAACTACAAGCACTACCAAAGACACCATCCACAACATCATGCCCATAGGGGAGATGTACCAAAACTGGTTCTTAGACTACGCCTCTTACGTGATCTTGGAGCGGGCAGTACCAGCCATCGAAGATGGACTTAAGCCTGTGCAGCGTAGAATCCTCCATGCCATGAAAGAGATAGACGATGGCCGCTATAGCAAGGTGGCTAATATCATCGGGCATACTATGCAGTACCATCCACATGGAGATGCGTCTATTGCTGAGGCTATCATCAATTTAGGACAGAAAGATCTTTTGATTGATACACAAGGCAACTGGGGTGACACTCGTACGGGCGATGGTGCTGCTGCTGCGCGATATATAGAAGCCCGCCTTTCGCCGCTAGCGCGTGATATCTTGTATAGCCCCGCAATTACAACTTGGCAGCTAGCTTACGATGGTAGGAAAAAAGAGCCAGTCACCTTTCCAGCCAAGTTTCCTTTGCTGCTGGCCCAGGGTGTAGAGGGCATTGCCGTAGGCCTGGCTACCAAGATATTGCCTCACAGTTTCTGCGAGCTGATCCAGGGGGCTATTGCCATACTGCAAGGCAAAAAATATATGATTCTTCCTGACTTCCCTACCGGTGGGCTTATAGATTGCTCAGCATACAACGAAGGTAAGCGGGGGGGGAGAGTACGCGTGAGAGCACGGATTGAGGTGGTGGATAAACGGACATTAGCTATTCGAGATACTCCTTATGGTGCGACCACAACTAGCTTGATCGATTCGATCATCAGAGCACATGAAAAAGGAAAAATAAAGATAAAGCAGGTGGTAGACAATACCGCCCAGGAGGTAGAAATTCTCGTACAGCTAGCTCCCGGACAGTCACCTGATGCTGTAATCGACGCCCTTTATGTATTTACAGACTGCGAGGTAAGCATCTCACCCAATGCCTGTGTGATCGTTGATGAAAAGCCTGACTTCTTAGGAGTCAACGAACTGCTGGCCTATAGCACCAAACGCACACAAGAGCTTCTGCAACAAGAGCTTCTGCTCCAGCACAAGACCCTACAAGAGAAAATATTATTTGCTTCCTTAGAAAAACTATTTATTGAAAAACGCATTTACCGCACGATTGAGGAGTGTGAGACATGGGAGCAAGTCTTGACTACCATTGATCAAAACCTAACCCCTTACAAGCCCCAATTCTATAGGCCCATTACTGAAGAAGATATCATTCGGCTTACAGAAATCAAGATCAAGCGCATCTCTAAGTATGACAGCCACCAAGCTGATAAAGCCCTTCATGCTATAGCAAAAGAGTTAGCTCAGGTAACCCATCACTTACAAAACCTCACAGCCTATGCTATCCAGTACTTCAAATATCTACTCAAGAAGTATGGCCCTGGCAGAGAACGTAAAACAGAGATTTGTACTTTTGATACCATCGCTGCCCATGCTGTAGCTGCTACCAACCAAAAGCTATACGTCAACCGCAAACAAGGCTTTATAGGCTATGGTCTGAAAAAAGATGAGCTGCTATGCGATTGTTCTGATCTTAATGATATTATTATTTTTAGAAGAGATGGTAAGTGTCTAGTCACTAGAGTGGCAGAGAAAGTCTTTGTAGGCAAGGACATCGTACATGCAGCCGTATATAAAAAAAACGATGGACGGCGCGTTTACAACCTAGTTTATATAGATGGTCAAACAGGTATAGCCCGGACAAAGCGTTTTCAGATGCTCGGTATCGTGCGCGACAAAGAGTATGACCTGACCAAAGGCCATACAGGCTCACGTATATTGTACCTGACAGATAACCCCAATGGTGAGGCAGAAGTAATTACCATACTATTATCGCCAACTGCGCCAGCACGCAACAAAATATTTGACTTTGATTTTGCTATCCTAGATATTAAAGGAAGAAGCGCACAAGGTAACATCCTTACCAAATACACCATCAAAAAGATTCGTCCCAAAACGCCTGGCAAGTCTACCCTAGGCGGATTTACCATCTGGTATGATAATACCGTGGGTAGGCTCAACACAGAAGCTAGAGGCAGGCTGCTAGGCACTTTCCAAAGTGATGATCGGATCATCGTCATCTTCCAAAATGGGTATTATATGCTCACCAATTACGAGCTTACTAAGCGCTACGAGCCAGAGCAGATTTTACTATTAGCGAAGTTTAGCCCTGAGCAGCCTATTTCAGCTGTGTACTATGATGGAGAAACTAAAAAATATTATGTAAAGCGGTTTAGAGTAGAAACCACTACGCTGGATAAAAAATTTTGCTTTATCTCAGAGGCTAAAGGCTCAAAACTCATGTTAGCCACTACTACCTCGCACCTCCAGCTAGCCATCCAATACCGCACCCCAAGCAGCCAACAAGTGCAGAATTTAGTCTATGACCTGGAGACTATACACGTGAAAGGTTGGAGAGCCTTAGGTAGTTGCCTATCTAGCCACCATATCATACAAGTGCAGTTACTTCCTACCCAGAATGATGGCCATAAATACGCTTACAACGTATCTACAACCTAAGTGATGAACGCGTAGTGGATAGGGAATCCTTCTAGAATAGAGCTTGCTTTGTAGATAGCTATAAGTCTGTGCCAATACACCATCCACTAATCTTGCCATTGCTTTCTAAAAAATATATGGCGTTGCTACTGGCGCTAGCCCTCTGCATGCTGAACCTATCAGCTCGGGCACAATCTAATAACCAATCCTCAAAAAAGTGCTTAATAATAGAAGATATCAACCATAAGCAGTTATTATTACACATTAATACGCTCAGCTTTATTAAAAATACCGAGTACTTTAACCCCCTTATACAAGGCCATACCCTGCTAGGGCATCAAATCCATCCTTACCTTAGTTTTTATCCTGCTACACACCTGTGCATAGACCTAGGGGTCTTTACTAGACGTGATTGGGCTGATACACGATTCTTCTCCAAAGCTGAGCCTACGTTTACCTTCAAGTACCAAAACCAAGGATTTGCATTTTTGCTAGGTAATATTGAAGGAGGCATACACCATAGACTGATAGTACCTTTGTATGAGGGGGAACGTATGTTGTTGAGTGCGCCAGAGCCAGGATTACAGCTACGGTATAACCAAGCACGTACTTTTCTGGATAGCTGGCTAGAGTGGCTTACACTACTCCGCAAGCAAGATGGTACACCAGAAGAACTAGCAGCAGGTATGTCCTTTGACCAAATACTCATGCAGTGCCAACGGGTGACCTTAAGGCTACCGATCCAGGTTGTGCTGTACCACCTAGGAGGACAAGGAATTCCAATTAAGGACTATAGCTTGCTTTTGGGGGCAATAGGTGGGAAGCTAGGCGTTTCAGTGAGCGAGTATAGGTTGCTCAGGAGTGTCTGCTTTGAGAACTACTATGTAGCTAGCCAGTATATAAAAGAAGTAGCACGGCCTTTTAGGCGTGGAAAGGCTTTTTATAGTACCCTGACTGTGAAGACAGCTTGGATAGCTATCACAGGAAGCTATTGGCACGGGCATGGTTTTTCGTCCGAAAACCTAGGTACGCCGCTCTACCAGTCTATCGCTATGCTAGACAAGCAGGTGCAGCATCAGGAAAAAATCAGGCAGCTTTTCTTGCTTCGGCTATTTTGTGAGTTTCATCTGACAGATGCAATATCCTTGGGGCTGCACCTGCTTGTCTAGCATAGCGATAGACTGGTAGAGCGGCGTACCTAGGTTTTCGGACGAAAAACCATGCCC
>JBCCHM010000065.1:0-4421 GCA_039028755.1 Bacteroidota bacterium
CAGCAACTTACACGGGCAGATCATGAATCAAGTAGGCAGCTGAATCAATAAATAGGTAGCCAGCCCTATGCTTGCTGTTTTTCAAAAAGAACTTAATGCTTTTTTTAGTTCTAGCCTTTGTATGGTAAGGCTATTTTCCTGGGCAAAACGAAATAGCGCTTCATGCATACCCCTGCTCCTATTAGCATAAATTTTACATTTATGTTTATCTAGTACCTGTACACGCGCTACATCTGCTAGCCTTTCTAAGGCAGCTAGTGGAATAGGTTCTTGAAAAGTTACTGTAAGCTGAGCACTACTTTGCGCTACTAGCTCCTCTAGGGTAGCCTCGATACATAGCTTCCCCTGGTTGATGATCACTACCCGATCGCATAAGGCTTCTACCTCTTGCATGATGTGGGTAGAAAGAATAACGGCTTTTTCTTGACTGACTTCTCTGATGAGAGACCTTATCTCGTGCAACTGATTGGGGTCCAGGCCTGTGGTGGGCTCATCGAGGATCAGCACAGCAGGGTTGTGAATGAGAGCTTGTGCTAAGCCAATCCTTTGGCGGTAGCCTTTAGAGAGCGTACCCAGCTTGTTATTTTGCATTTCACTAATACCGCATCGACCTACGATTTCCTTAGCCTTCGCAATACACTGTTTGCTACTTAGCCCATGGATACTTCCCATAAAACGAAGGTACTCATGTACGTACATAGTTAAATATAGTGGATTATGCTCAGGCAGGTACCCTATCTTCTTCCTTGCTTGGCGTGGGTGCTTGGTGATATCGTAATCGCAGATGTAGACCCCTCCTTCAGAAGGTTTTAAATAGCCTGTTATCATGCGCATGGTAGTAGACTTGCCAGCACCGTTAGGCCCTAAAAAGCCTAGCACTTGACCTTTTTCTACGCTGAAAGAAAGCTGATCTACTACAGCTTGTTCTTGGAAGTGCTTAGAAAGCTTATAGACTACAATGGACATCTTATGGAGTAGAGTAAGGTAGTTATTTTAAACCTTCTTGTTCTAAAGATAATACTTCTATAGAGCACTTGCCCATTGCCTAGCTCTAAAGATACAATGATAGACTAGAGAAATGTTACTCTAATTTAAGACAATAGACTAAATGATAAATTACTTCACCCAAAATGGGGTAGATAACCATGAGCAAACGTCTCAATTACGACACATCACTTAAAGAGTAAAGTGGCTCTTGAAGCTTACGTGCAGAGTAACCTTAACACAGATTGCCGACAAATATGGCAGCGTCCTCAGTATGCTTGGCAAATAGAAGCAGGATGCCCTTGACGGATTTTCACAAAGTCTTGGCCTGAAATGTTATACGCTCAGCTAATCAGCGCACTACATGCTACAATCGGAGAATTGGTTGTTGAAAAGGATTTTAGCCAAAGCATTGGCCAATTTAGACAAACAGCCAGCCACCATCTTGACCTGCTTGCACTGATCATAAGTCCCTGACTTGATGGCCGGCTAGCGTTCTGAGCTTCTTCAAGATTTTGATAGCTTTATCACCATGCCTAGCATAGTGGGCATAACGCTGGACATAGCAAAGTTTTTGTACCACATACCGGTGGCTTCGCCTCAGCTGAACTCCTGCTCGCTGAGCAAAGGTATTACATTTTCCAGTCCGACTATGCTACAAGTAATATTCATCTTAATGTCAAAATGGCGCTAAATAGGATACACTACTAAGCCTGGCATAGCACTTGCGTATCGTAAGCGTACGAATACATTTTGCTAGTTACGACGAGCTCATCACCTAATAAAGAACAGATAATCATGGGAAAAATCATTGGAATAGACTTAGGGACTACTAACTCCTGCGTGGCTGTTATGGAAGGCAACGAACCAGTTGTCATAGCCAATAGCGAAGGCAAAAGAACAACTTCCTCTGTAGTTGCCTTTTTAAACGAAGGCAAAGGCGAGCGTAAGGTGGGTGACCCTGCTAAGCGACAAGCCATCATTAACCCGCAAAATACCATTAGCTCTATCAAGCGCTTCATGGGCAAGCGCTACGCAGACATAGCCAGTGAGGCTAAAGGAGCTGCCTACAAAGTAGAAAAAGGCAATAACGATACAGTAAGAGTCAGAGTAGGAGATAGGCTCTATACGCCCCAGGAAATTTCTGCTATGATCTTGCAAAAGATGAAGACTACTGCAGAAGATTATTTAGGCACAGAAATAAAAGAAGCAGTGATTACTGTACCTGCCTACTTTAATGATGCTGAAAGACAAGCTACCAAAGAAGCGGGCAAAATTGCAGGACTAGAAGTCAAGCGTGTTATCAATGAGCCTACTGCCGCCTCTTTGGCTTATGGGCTAGATAAAAAAAGTAAAGACATGAAGATCGCTGTCTTTGACCTAGGCGGCGGTACATTTGATATTTCTGTGCTTGAGCTAGGAGATGGTGTTTTTGAAGTAAAAGCAACTAATGGAGACGTTCATCTAGGCGGAGATAATTTTGATCAAAAGCTGATAAACTGGCTAGCTGCAGTTTTCCAGAAAGACGAAGGAATAGACCTAAGGAAAGACCCTACAGCCTTACAGCGACTCAAAGAAGCAGCAGAGAAAGCTAAAATAGAACTGTCTAGCTCTACGAGTACAGAAATTAACCTGCCTTATATCACAGCAGTGGATGGCGTGCCCAAGCACCTAGTCAAAACTTTAACTAGGGCCCAGTTTGAACAACTCATAGACGACCTAGTAAAAAAAACCATAGTGCCTTGTGAAAAAGCACTAAAAGATGCGGGACTAGCTGCTGCTGCTATCGATGAAGTAATACTAGTAGGCGGCTCCACAAGGATACCTAAAATACAGGAAGAAGTAGAGAAGTTTTTTGGCAAGAAAGCTTCTAAGGGCGTAAACCCAGACGAAGTAGTAGCAGTAGGAGCTGCTATACAGGGCGGAGTGCTTACTGGCGAAGTAAAAGATATACTCCTGCTCGACGTGATACCACTTTCCTTTGGTATCGAAACCTTAGGAGGTGTATACACTAAGCTCATCGAAGCCAATACAACCATACCTACCAAAAAGTCAGAAATATTCTCTACAGCTGCTGATAACCAGGCTTCCGTAGAGATTCATGTATTACAAGGCGAAAGACCTATAGCCAAGGATAACCGCACTATTGGCAGGTTCCATCTAGATAGTATCCCACCTGCTCCAAGGGGCGTACCCCAAATTGAGGTAACCTTTGATATTGATGCCAATGGTATCCTACACGTTTCTGCCAAAAACAAAGCAACAGGCAAAGAGCAAAAGATTCGTATTGAAGCTTCTTCTGGACTGACAGAGGAAGAGATCAAAAAAATGAAACAAGAAGCTGAAGCTAATGCAGAGGCTGATAAGCAAGAGAAAGCACGTATAGACAAGCTCAATATGGCAGATTCACTCATATTCCAGACTGAAAAACAGCTGAAGGAGTTTAATGATAAGCTATCAGAGGCTAATAAAAAGGCCATAGAAAGTGCGCTGGCTGACCTAAAAAAAGCGCACGAAGCTAAAGACATGGCTAGTATTGATCAGGCTATGGAGGTACTGAATAAAGCCTGGCGGCAAGCCTCGCAAGAAATGTACCAAGCCCCCCAGCAGGGGCAAGCGCAGCAACAGCAGCCTTCTAAGGAGTCAGGCAGCCAGCATGAAACAGCTGAAGTAGAGTATGAGGAGGTAGAATAGCTATGGCCCTTCCCCTACTAGATTGTCTGCGCTAGCATATAGCCTAGTAGGGTAACCAGCAAGCGATATTGCTGCTTGACCTATAAAGGCATACTTCTACTTTTAGCAGAAGTATGCCTTCAGCTATATACGACAAATTCGCTAGAGAAACCCAATAAACCTCTTGCGAAACTGTGGTTTTAGAACTTCTCTGTATGTAAGATCAACGTATTTTTCGGTTTTTTGCAAAGGTCTAATAGGTCAATTGGCGAGTGACGAAAAGTAAAGTTCGTATCGTAATCAAAGACTTTGAAGAGAGTAAGTGGCAAAAATGTGCAGATGGTAGGCGTATGATAGTGATTGTGGTACGAGGGAGCAGTTAGTGCACTAAGGCCCGCTTCTGAGCCAGCGCACTTTGCTTAATACTAACAAAAGTAACGATAGCCCTATACATCCTCCAGAAGCTATGAAAAAACCTTTGTAGCCACTATAAAGCACTTCATTGAAGTATAGAGCTAAGCCAAGCATGCCAAAAATAAATGCAAGGGTAAACAGTCCCATAAGTAGCAACAATAGCATTCCTTTGATAGTAAGCTCTATCAATCTTTTGCCTACATCTTCTCTAATGCTATACATGCCTCTATGTAGGAGCTTCAGTACTTCTCTAAGCAAGAGCTCAAAGCCTATTAAGCTCAACAATACCTTTTTTAGCTTAAAACGCATACATGATACTTAGCTTGGATAGTAATGCTCATAAATAGGAC
>JBCCHM010000066.1:0-4378 GCA_039028755.1 Bacteroidota bacterium
CCTGCCTATCGAAGCCAGCGCCACTGACAAGGTTTTACTATCGTGGGGGTTGCCTGTAAAATGATTAACTCCGACCACCACATTGCTACTAGGCAAAGTCGCTAGCGTTACTTTCGAGACAAACTCATACTGCTTACCAACTTTCTCCTTGCCTATGCAGCTTACTTCTGAGCAGGATGGACTGTAAACCTTCTCTTTATCTTTTCTCGCTTGCTTGACAATACGGGACATTAACGATAGCTGCTTTTGATACACTTCTAATTGTCCTACCCACTCCAGCTTCCTGGATAAGTCCCTGACTTGACGGCCTGCTAGCGTCCTGAGCCGCTTCAAGGCTTTGCTGGCCTTCTTGACATGCATGGGCATAACGTTGGGCATAGCAAAACTTCTGCACTACATACCGGTAGCCTCAGCTTCACCCCGGCTCGCTGGGCAAGAGTATTACAGCGCTCTATGACTTTTTTATAGAGTTTGGCATCAGTTGGATAAGTGATGTTCTTCTCCTCGACAGTAGTGTCAATAAGGACTTCTTTCGCCTTAGCAAGCTTCTTACCATGCATGAGTACAGAGAAGGCGAATAAGGCTTGGGTACCTGCTTTCCCTAGCCGTTTTCTAAAGTGGAGCAAGTCGCTAGCGGCACAGGGCTGCTCCCAGTGCAAGGAGGCTTCCCCAGAGAAGTATTGGGAATAGGGCCATCATTTTTCATAAATGATGGCTAGGCAGCGCCTGTGTGAGATAGAGGTGTTCAAACTTGTCTTCTAGGCTCTTCCACGGAATATTGTCACCCAGAATGAGGAGTGGATGGTTAGGATTGATAATTTGCTTTGAGTGTAGCTTTGAAGCAATCAAGCTGGTTTTGATCAGGTGCTTTACCGAGCATAGCTAATACTACTTTGCAAGTTTTAATAGGATAACTATGGTTTTTCTTGCAAATATTGTTGATCTATAGATGAGCTTTCATTAGATGAAATAGTGATTTTGAGACTAAAAATACAATATTTACTACTTATTAAGGAGCGACTAACTAGTGCAGCTGAAGGGCTATTTTCTAGAAAATTTGTGCTTGCTAGAACTATTGAGCGTTATTAAAGGTCGACTATATAACAAATTTCTAATCAAGAGAGCAGCTCTTTACGGAGTCTTAGCTCTCCTATGAAAAGAAAAACAACCCTGAGCTTTGATCAAGGTGATGTCTGGATAAGCCTGCATCTTAGCCACATCCGTTATTTTCACAACAAAATAGGCAGGCCTATCTAGGCTACCAGTTAGAAGCCAGTTTAGGTCTTTTCTTTTGGGATGGTAGTCATTGGGCTGCTGGAAATAAAAAAGTGGTGCATAGCTCTTAAACCCAACTGTAGCTACATAAACTGCTTGTCCCGCTAGGTACTTATAAAATTCAATGGCTGACTTTTGAGTATGCGCTTCAACCTTAGGTACAATCAGTGCTGTACCAAACGTTAAACAAAGGGTTGTAGCAATGCTGCACAGCATTGCGAAGTGCATGATGGCAAGCTTACGAAAAAACTGATACGCTGCTGTCATGAGGAGTAGATAGCCTATCCCAACCAGACAGTCTACAAAAGACCAGGCCACAGGCATAGAAAGCATAGCTAGGGTAAAATTATCTGAGATGAAGCTATAAAATCGCTCTTTAAATAAGGCTATAAGTGGTAAAGCAGTCAGCAATATAGCCACCAGCATACCAGTAAAACACAGCGATAAGTTCATAGCTTTAGAAGGCTTATCTATATTTTGGTCTAAAGTATACAGATAGTGTGCTGCTAGAAATGTAATAGGGAAGTAGGCCATGGAAGTATAGTGCACAATCTTGGTAGTAACTAGGGTAAAAAGAATCATGACTACCCCCAAAAGTATTTGCATGATTTTAAATAGCTCAAATCTGCCTTGAAAACTTGGCTTGAGCAGATTTCCAAGAGCCAATACAGAAGCAGGAAAGCAGCCTAAAAAAATTACTACAAAGTGATAGTAAATAGGTTGGGCATGCCCTGCTACTGGCCGGCGAAAAAGTGTTATTTGGTAGCTGATAAATTCTTTGATAAACCAGCAGCCATTTTTATGGATTTCATAACCGAACCAGAGCAAGGGTATGGCTAGGACAGTCAAAGCAAAGATGCATAAAGATGGCCAACTCATGATGGATCTGAATCTACCCCAAATCCAATAAACTATGCAAGTAAGGCAAGGGATTAATAGCCCTACAGGGCCTTTAGTTAGGATAGCCATGCCAATAGCTACTCCACCGAACAGAGCCCAGCGTCTAGCTACTCTAGGGTTTGGGGAGCTTATTAGGCGTGTTAAGCTATAGATTCCTAAAAAGATGCAATAGTTAAAAACCGGATCAATAATGCCTGTTTTAAAGTAAAAATGAGGTAATAAAGCACTAAAATGCATAAGTGCCCAAAACAGTCCCAGCCTTTTATCCTTATAGGCGCTACCAATCAGGTAAAGACTTACCAAGGTAAGTACACCACATAGTGCGTTAGGAAAGCGGACAGCAAATTCACTAATGCCCCATAGCTTCATGCTGAGTACCTGCAGCCAGAAAAACAAGGGAGGCTTCTCATGAAAAGGAGCAAAGTCAATCTGTACACGACTATAGCTACCTGTGGCTATCATCTCGCGTGCTACCTCTGCAAAGTTGATCTCATCCCAGTCAAACAAATGAACACTGCCGAGCAAAGGGAAGAAAGCTATGCTAGCCATAGCTGCTATGAGAGCCAGGTGCCAAAGGCTAGTAGGAACTTCTGATAGTCGTACTCCTCTCAAAACTTTACTGGAAGTCTGTGTTCAACCCAAAAGGTACGGCTAGTCAATGAGCCAAGCATATACAAACGCAGTTATCCACCCCCCAAGCAATGCCCCCACATAAATGTCTGTGTAAAAATGTTGGCATAGGTATACCCTAGAGTAAGCAACGATTGTAGCTATGAGCAGCAATAAGATACTATACCAAGTGTACTTGATAGGAGCTATTAAGTTAAGAACGCAAGCTGCTGTGAAGCTAGTGGCAGCATGTCCTGAAGGGAAACTAAGATGGCTTAAGATCGCTACATGATCAACCAAGTGGAGCTGGACAAGATCAGGAATTAATGCAATGGGTCTCAATCGTTCTGAGAACACTATCCTTTTTAAGAACTGTACAATAGCAGATACCACTACAAAGCTACTAGCTCCAATCAGGAGCTTTCTGTTAGCTACTCTTAGAAAAAACAAAGTGATAAGCAGTAGTGTATAGGTAATACCGCTCCCTAGGTTGGTTACATAGTAACAAAGCAGATCTAAAGCAGGGTGATGCCGACCATTAATCATGAGCAGGAGCTCTACTTTATCCCATGCTAGCAAGGGGAAGAGTCCTAGTAGTAATAGTGCGATATAGCCGATAAAGAAGACCTTGTTACCTTGAAAGATAGCTGCAAGCTTTGTAAGCCTCATCGGTAAAGTTTGGATTGGTAGATGTTGAGCCTGGCTAAAAGGTATTTCCAAGATACACCCAGCACTCCTAAGCCATATTTGATGCTGCTCCAGAAGCTGATGGAAGATGCTTCTTTAAAATATTTAGTAGGACAGGTTATTTCAGCGATCTTTAGTTTTTTGTATATGATCTGAGAAAGAATTTCGTTATCAAACACAAAATCATCTGAATTAGCCTCGAAATCAATAAGTTGTAATACTTGGCTAGAAAAAGCCCTATACCCTGTATGATATTCTGATAATTTTTCATTGAACACAATGTTTTGAAGCCAGGTCAGACCCCTATTAGCTACGTATTTGTATAGGGGCATTCCTCCTTGCAAGGCGCCTTTTCCTAGAATTCGAGAGCCCAAGACTACATCGTACAAACCTTGATCTATTAAAGTCACCATGGCTGGAATTAGCTTAGGAGTGTATTGATAGTCTGGATGGAGCATAACAATGATGTCGGCCCCTAGGGATAGTGCTTTTGTATAGCATGATTTTTGATTGGCACCATATCCCTTATTGTGAGTATGCTGAATGATATATTTGATGCCAAGTTGCTTGGCAATGGCTACTGTATCATCCTTACTACCATCATCTACCAGAATGAGGTCATCTATCCATGCTTGTGGCAGGTCGTTATAAGTAAGCGCTAAGGTTTGAGCAGCATTGTGGGCAGGTAAGACAACAATTACTTTTTTGCTGGATTTGAGCACTGTTTAGGGGTATAGAATAAAGATGTAGTGGTAAGTAGAGAGGGTGCTATTTACTCTATAAAGGAGGTATTCCAGCCACACCTTCCGGTACGGCTACCTTGTTACGACTTAGCCCCAGTCGCTGATCTAACCTTAAACAGCTCTTTTGACAGTCACTGTCTTCAGGTCCTATCAACTCCCATGGC
>JBCCHM010000067.1:0-4357 GCA_039028755.1 Bacteroidota bacterium
CTTATCCAGGAGCGCAAGAGCAAGAAGCAGCCTTTCTCCAAGCCGTGCAGGAGCACATCCAGGCTGACTTAGAGCTTGTACATAAGGCCATTGAGCTAATTAAGCAGTACCATGGACCAGTGTACCGAAATTCAGGTGAACCCTTCTACCTCCACCCGCTAGCTGTGGCACATATTGTGCTAGACTATAATCAGGATGAGGCCACGGTGCTAGGCGCATTGCTGCATGATATAGTAGAAGATACGCCGCTCATGCCAGATCAAGTAGAATTATTGTTTAACAAGGATGCACGGAACATTGTGGATGGAGTAACCCACCTGGAGAGCAATAAGCGTACCTTCTATAAAGTACAGCTTTCGCCCCAGGAGAACATCCGCATGCTGCTGGGTGTAGATGACAAGCGGGTATTATATGTAAAGCTAGCAGACCGCATGCATAACATGCGTACAATCCAGTATAAGCCTTACACGAGTCAACGCCGGACTGCCGAGGAGACATTGCTATTTTTTGTTCCTTTAGCTGAGAAGCTAGAACTATATAAGGCTGCTCAGGAGCTAAAAGAGCGAAGTTTTGAGGTGTTGACTAAAAAGCGAAATGAAAGGTAGCTCTTGTGGAGTAGGCTACTAGGCCACTGAGTAGCAGTAGAGATTAGCTACCTAAGTCCTGAACTCATTATTCCTCTGGGGATTGCTACGAATGCCTTGAGCCTTCTTTGGAGCAGCTCTTTACTTTTGTCTACCACACAAATAAGTAGCAAAAAGCCACTGCTCTTGAAAAATGGCTACAAACCCTCCACTACGTGCTAAAAATTGACCAACTCGTTGCTACGATCCTTAGACATGTCAATCTTTGAACGCACTACGCTTGGAGGCGCTTAACACCCTTTTTCAAAGGCGGCCTTGGTAGTTAAGAATAGTGCTTAAAATCTACGGAGAAAAGGAAAAAGTAGGGCCCTGCTGGCAAGGCGAAATATGACTACAGAACAAGGTGTAATGATACACAACAAGTTGGTAAGGGTGACTTTTAACGAGTGATAAGCTCTAGATTATCCCTACCTACTGTATGGACAGTAGCTATAAAGTGGCTTACTGAATCTCTGAACAGGTCTAGAAGTAAATGCGGGAAGATGCCCAAGGTCACTGTGAGTACAATGAGCGGTACAAATAAAATATATTCCTTAGTACGAAGGTCTTGAAGAGCAGGCCTCCAAGTAGGAAAGCGCAAAGAAAAGTTTCCCCAAAACATCCGCTGGATCGTCCACACAAAATAAATAGCATTGAGTAATATGCCCACAGCCCCTACAAAGCCCATCCAGGTTGGTAAGAGTTTATTGAATGAGGGAGACTGAAAAACACCCAGCAAAACAAGTAATTCAGCTATAAACCCTGAAAAACCAGGCAAACCAAGTGCAGCAAAAAAAGCAGTCATGGCTATGGTAGCATAGTAGGGCATAGGCGTAGCTAATCCACTATAGTTCTCCAGACTTCTGTCGTGGGTTCTAGCATCCATCACCCCAGCAACTAAGAAGAGCATGGCTGATATAAAGCCATGGCTCACCATTTGATACAAAGCCCCATTGACTCCCTCATACGTCAGAGAAGCTAACCCCAGTAAAAAAAAACCCATATGCGCTATGGAGGAATAGGCAATCATGCGTTTCAAGTCCTGCATAGCCAGTGCATTGAGCGCTGCATAGCTGATAGAAACTATACCCAGTAACCCTATCCAAAATCCATAGTAAAGTGCACCCTCTGGAAAAATGCTGTAGGCAGTTCGTACCAAACCATACCCACCTATCTTGAGAAGAACAGCTGCTAGCACTATAGAGATAGGCGTAGGCGCTTCTACATGAGCTGCTGGCAGCCAAGTATGAAAAGGAATAGCAGCAAGCTTAATCAGAAAGCCAATCACCAGGCTCAGAAACGCTACTAGCCGTATAGCTTGCCCCCAGAGAACTCTGCCACTTACGAGACTCAGTATAGAGTCAGGGATAAAATTATCAGCATCTAACATAAGTATCAGATTAAAGGAGTGTACGATATCCTTTGAGGCTATTTCCTTTGCTCGAACCATACTCTGTATAGCTGCAATATTTTCAGTACTGACTGTATCACTTTGGGTAAGCACGCCTGCTTGTATACCTGTCTCTACAGGATCATATACAGACAGTCCTAACCCGATGAGTACTATCAAGATGAGGATAGTGCCTAACAGCGTATATAAAAAAAACTGAGTAGCAGCATAGGTACGTTTGGGCCCTCCCCACAAGCCAATAAAGAAGTATATAGGTACCAACGCTACTTCAAAGAAGATATAAAACAACAGAAAGTCTAGAGCCACAAAGCTTCCTATAAGCAGAGTATCTAGAAGCAAGTATAGTGCAAAATAAGCCTTGGTATATTGATATATATTCCAAGAAGCTACCACACCTATAATCAAAATGACTACAGCTAGCATCAGCAAGCCGATATTAAGCCCATCTACGCCCACGAAATAGTCTATAGATAACGTGCCTAGGCTACCTAGGCTCAAGCGCATCCAAGTGAACTGCTCTGCTAACTGCAGTCCTCTTGGGGCGCTGATACTCTCTGATAAGTCAGAAGAGCAGTGTCTTAACACTAATAAAATTCCTATACCTTGTAAGAGTGTAGTACACAACGTAATGAAACGAAAAGCTTTTTGACAATGGCAGGGGATAAGCAAGAGAATCACTAAGCTACCCATAGGTAGCCAAATAATCAGAGATAAAAGCGATATGTTCATATTCAGGCAGATATCTGTTTGCTAAGAGTTAACGCTGAAGGGAGGGAAATTAACTACATTTTTTGAGAGAGTTAGATAAAGATAGCTAATTTATAAATTTAATCAAATTATTACTAACATAGAGACAGTTAGAATTTGTAGGACGTAAGACTCAGTATTGATAAATCCACCTGGATTTTAATTATCCACTTGCCCTTTCAAAGCTTTTTCAAATAATCTTTATGAGACGTTTAATCTAGAGTAGCATACAGCAACAGTTTGAAAGTTGGACAGTGGACGCTAACTTTGGGTAGATCTTGCAGATCGGTCTTGAGGGCTAACTTTATGCCTACACCAAGAGGACATTGTCATACAGAGCTAACCAATGCCAATATTTCATGGATAGAAACAAGCTGATAGGTTTAACACTTATCTCCATCATCCTCGTCTTTTATACACATTTTTTTGAGCCTAAGCCCACGTCAACCCAAGAACAAACCAGCAGTGCTAGTCAAGGAGTATCATCAAGCTCGTCGTCTCCCTTAACCAAGGAGCCAGCTGTTGCCGTGCCACATAGCGCCTTTGTTCAGGCTATGCAGGGCATAGCGCAAGAGGTAGTGCTAGAAAATAAGGACCTCAAAGTGACCCTAACCTCTCAGGGTGGTAGGGTGAAAGAAGTAGTGCTCAAAAACTACCAAGACCACCAGCAGCAGCCACTAGTGCTACTGGATGAAAAAAGTAGTGCTATGGGCTTTCAGTTCACTGCCAACAACGCTGAGACTAACACGCGTACCCTATTCTTTGCAACAACAGATAATGATCAGTATGTAGCGGGAACTGCTGTAGGGCAAGCTACTTTTACGCTATCTCTAGGGCCAGGTCAATACATACGCCAAGTTTTTTCTTTGCCTAGTCAGGGCTATAAGCTCAATCACGAGTGGGAATTCGTGGGTTTAGAAAAGTATGTAGACCAGGGTGCTGTTTATTTTGTATGGCATGATCTAATCAAGCGTGTGGAAAAAGACATACAAGCCTGTCGCAATAAGTCTACTATCAATTATTATCTAGAAGAGCATTCTTTCAAAAACCTCAAAGAGCGCTCCAACAGTCAAGAATCACAAGCCATACAAAGTCCGATACAGTGGGTAGGCATCAAGCAACGATTTTTCACTGCAGGAATTATTGCTGAAGAGGCCTTCCCAAGCGGATACATAGCACTTACGCCTACACCTCAGCATACTACCACTGTCAAAGAAGCTCAAGTACGGCTAGCACTGCCTCCTGCTGATGTACAACAAGCCAGAAAAGGAAAGTTTACTTTTTACTTAGGTCCTAATGACTACCATACCCTCAAGGGAGTTACCCAAGGCTTTGACAAAAACCTTCAGCTTGGCTGGCCTATCGTTAAGTGGATTAATCAGTTTCTGATCATTCCTGTCTTTGCTTTCTTAGAACAATACATAAGTAACTATGGCCTTATCATCCTTTTGCTCGTTATCTTCATCAAAACCTTGTTACTGAATTGGAGTGTGACTCTGGAGGGATACCGTATTGGAATGTCTATTTGCAAACTACAGCTTTGATAACATCTCGATGTGTTGCGAGACAAATTTCC
>JBCCHM010000068.1:0-4301 GCA_039028755.1 Bacteroidota bacterium
CAATTAATCAAATGCCTCCCCTTAGAAACTGTCTCAATGAGAAATCATTAAATCTTTTCATATTTTTAATCAATCATCAGAATTTTTAATTACTGTGTAACCTACTGATTTGACAGATGGTGAGTGGAAACGTATCCGACACCATTTTGAATACAGCATGGCTAAGGAGAATCTCGAGGCTTTGATGGGGGCAGTCAAGGGAGGGAAGAGGCACAAATTAGTAGATACGCAGGGCCACGTGCATCAGGTACTTGTTCATGGCGCTAACGTGCAGACTTGCAAGGAGGAGCTCTGCTAGCAGAGCGAGTATTCAGGTATCAAAAAGTAGATAAGCGTATAGTAGTAGATCTAGGTTATCGAGGGGATTGGGAGAGATTGGTAAATCAAATAGCTCAGGTTAAGGTTTGCTTTACGGGGAAGTTAGGCGGTAAGTTTGTACTTCAAGCTAGGCGTTGGGTAGTAGAGCGTACTTTCGCTTGGCCGAACTGGGTGAGAAGGCTTTGCAAGTACTTTGAGGTGAAGTGTGTATATGCAGAGAATATGCTCAAGGATAGCGGCTATGGCCCTTACTATTAAACAATTCCATTGAGACAATTTCTTAGGGTGTTATGACTTTTCATGGTATTTTTGTAAAATAATGCTAAGCAGGCAATAGTATTAGTATGCTAGTCATCAATAACCTCAGAGCAACTGTAGCAGATAAAGAAATCCTGCGGGGTATCAATCTTGTCATACAAGCTGGTGAAATACATGCCATTATGGGGCCCAATGGTTCAGGCAAGAGCACCTTAGCAGCTGTGCTAGCAGGTAAGCCAGGCTATACAGCTACTGCAGGGAGTGTGACCTTTATGGGTAAAGACCTCCTCGCGCTAGCCCCTGATGAGCGAGCTAGTGCTGGGCTTTTTTTAGCCTTTCAGTATCCTGTAGAGATTCCTGGTGTGAGCAACACTAATTTTCTGAAGACAGCCATGAACCAGATCAGAAAGCAGCGAGGGCAAGCCCCTCTGGATGCTGTAGAATTTTTAGCCCTGCTCAGAGAAAAGTCTAAGCTAGTCAATATGGATCAGGCACTACTAAGCAGATCACTCAACGAAGGATTTTCAGGAGGAGAAAAAAAGCGCAATGAGGTCTTACAGATGGCTGTGCTATCCCCTACCCTAGCAATACTGGATGAAACAGACTCAGGACTAGACATCGATGCCCTCAAGACGGTAGCCCACGGGGTTAATCAGCTCAGCAACAGTGATAACGCTACCATCATCGTAACGCACTACCAGCGCCTGTTAGACTACATTGTTCCAGACTTTATACATGTCCTTTATAATGGACAAATCGTACGATCAGGTACTAAAGAGCTAGCCAAGGAGCTAGAGGCTAAAGGCTATGATTGGCTCAAAACAGTAGCTGCTTCATGATACTAGGACTTCGCAGACTTTTATAATTTTTACTTAACCCATGCAACTAACCTCACCAGCTAGCCAAGTTCAGCAGGCTATAGCTAGGCACTTTAGTACACTAGATAAGAAACATCCTTTTTATACAGCTAAGCAACAGGCTTGGCATGCTTGGGGTCAGGTAGGCTTCCCAAGCCTCAAAAATGAGGCTTATAAGTATACACCTATTGCTGATATGCTGGCTGGAGTATTTGATTTGAGCCAGCCTGCAACTACTAGCAAGCTCACGCAAGAGGCCATATTACCCCTACATCATCACGGTCTAGATGCCTATCAACTTGTACTGCTTAATGGCCAGCTCAGCGGCAACCATTCTCAGCTAGGCAATCATAAGCACTCCCTACAAGTCCTTACCTTTTCAGAGGCCTATCAACAACACCAAGCCCTGTTCCTACAGCACCTCAGCCAACATGCTCAAGATGAAGTAGATGCTTTTGAGGCTTTAAATACTGCTTTGTTTGAAGAAGGTACCTTTATATACATCGCTGACCATGCTGTCCTAGAAAAGCCTCTGCTCATCTATCATATCATAGATACCCAGGCAACCCAGAGCCTTACCTATCCGCGACTGCTCATAGCAGTAGGCCAAAACAGCCAGGCTAGCTTGGTTATTGATTGGCGTACCCTGGGGCAGCATCCAAGCTTTATCAATGCAGTGACTGAAATAATGCTAGGAAAGGATGCACGGCTGGATTACTGCACTTTGCAGATACAAATGGGCCAAGCCTATCAGGTAAATACTACCCAGTGCTACCAAGCCAGCCAGAGTGAATTCAACAACTATACCTTCACATGGGATGGCATGTTGGTCAGGAACAACCTGCATATTCACATTGATGCGCCTCACAGTGAGGCTAATATGTATGGTTTGTACTGCTTAGATGGACGACAGCATGTAGATAACCATACTAGGGTGAACCATACTAAACCTCACACCCAAAGCTATGAGCTCTACAGAGGAATCTTAGCAGGGGAAGCTACTGGTGTTTTTAATGGTAGAATTTATGTACGATCTGAAGCGCAAAAGACCCATGCTTTCCAAGCTAATAATAACTTGCTGCTAACAGATCAAGCTACGATCCATACCAAGCCACAACTAGAAATATGGGCAGATGATGTGAAATGTTCGCATGGTGCTACTACAGGCCAGCTCGATGAAGCCCAGTTATTCTATCTTACTACTAGAGGCATACCAGCAGATACAGCACGCTATATGCTACTGAATGCCTTTGCTAGCGACGTAATAGACAGGGTACCTTTAGTGGTATTAAAGCCCTATCTACAACAAGCTTTAGAGAAAAAGCTGAGCACACTTGGTATAAAAGATTACTAAACTAAGAGAAGTATCATGACGCTGGCATCACAACATAACGAGTTTGATGTACAAAAAATCAGAGCGCAGTTTCCTGCACTACAACAAACTATTCACGGAAAGCCCCTGATTTACCTAGACAATGCTGCTACTACCCAGAAGCCACAAGCAGTACTAGATGCCTTACTACACTACTATCAGTATGATAACGCAAATGTGCATCGGAGTATCCATACTCTAGCAGATAGGGCTACAGAGGCCTTAGAGGTAACTAGAAAACATGTACAGCAATTCATCCATGCTGCTGAGCCAGAGGAAATCATTTTTACGGCAGGTACCACTGCTGGTATCAACTTAGTAGCTAGTAGCTATGGCCAAAAGTTTGTTCAAGCTGGTGATGAAGTGATTATTTCCCACATGGAGCATCATGCTAACATTGTCCCTTGGCAGATGCTATGCCAAGCCAAAGGCGCTACCCTCAGAGTGATTCCTATCAGTGACACAGGCGAGCTGACAATACCTGCCTTTGAGGAGTTACTCACGCCAAAAACTAAAGTAGTAGCCGTCAACTATGTATCTAATACACTAGGTACCATCAACCCCATCCAAGAGCTTATCACCAAAGCGCATGCGCAAGGCGCCGTAGTAGTAGTAGATGCTGCACAAGCAGCTCCCCACCTAACTATTGACGTGCAAGACTTAGACTGTGACTTCCTAGCCTTCTCAGCGCACAAGGCTTATGGGCCCACAGGCGTGGGCGTTTTGTATGGCAAAAGCGCTTTGCTAGCAAGCATGCCTCCTTACCAAGGCGGTGGTGAAATGATCAGAGAAGTGACACTAGACAAAACTACGTACAATGATATTCCCTATAAGTTTGAAGCAGGTACGCCCAATATAGCAGACATCATTGCCTTCCGAGCAGCGCTAGTATTTATCAGCGAAGTAGGACAGGAAGTTATTAGTAAGCATGAAGACCAGTTGCTAAACTATGCACACAATCAGCTAAGCACGTTCAACAAGATTCGATTGATTGGTACTGCTCTCCACAAGATAGGAGTGATTTCGTTCGTCATAGAAGGTATGCACCACCTAGATGCGGGCATGCTCCTAGATGCACAGGGCATTGCTGTAAGAACAGGGCATGGATGCACACAACCCCTGATGCATCGATTTGGCGTAGGGGGCGTCATACGTGCTTCCTTTGCCATATATAACACTATGGAAGAAGTAGAGCAGTTCGTAGCAGCAGTAGCTAAGATTACCCAACAGAGCTAAGCCACTACCTATGATAGTTGACCGTTAATAACTCTTTTGTGTGAGATTACAGCTTGTTCTTTGATCATGTGCAGACTCAGCACTGCCTTACTTTATTGCTTATGGACAAGCTACGCATAGCTGGGGGAGGCCAAAAATGGGCATGTCTCAGGAGCGAAGCGACGAGGTTGCCCATTTTGGGCAGGGGCCATTATCGATTCCTGGACAGCCTTACTTTATTGCTTATAGACAAGCTACGCATAGCTGGGGGAGGCCAAAAA
>JBCCHM010000069.1:0-4246 GCA_039028755.1 Bacteroidota bacterium
AGCGCATCCTCTACATTTATAAGGCTGAATACGTTGATGAGTCCCATTCTTGACAAAAGAATGACTGCTGCAGTGTGTACATAATAATGACATAGTATTTCCTCCTGTTTAGTTTTACATACTTTCACTAAAGTCAGCGCTTCGTCATTATAATTTGAACACTCCCTTGCAAGCTAGGGAAATGGATTTATTTCGATAATTCTTTTCTTGTACCGCGCTCAAAACCCTGAGAGCGTGATAAGGACTTTATAAGCTCCAGCACAATATGCCCTGATAGTGACTTCTTGGAAGAAGGATACGTGGGTAAGTCATGACAGCAGGTGGCTTCCCGAGTAATGAGCATTGGCTGTTTTCGTATGCACGAGTTAGGCTAGCCTTTGCCTGACTTAATTGCATAGCTTTCCCTTGATAATCAGGTAAAAAACGGCTCTACAAATGCACCTTGCATAGCCTTATCCCTTGCCACTCCATAGTCCATCAGGCTTATTCGTATGCAGCAGACCTAGAAGCGTATATTACGAAGGCCGTATCCGAATACCTCTGTCATCCTACCAACCGTGGCCAAGGGCTGCTAGCTACCCTTGCGCTACCCAGTAATATTGCCTGCCAGTATTATGCTGCTCTTGACGCAGGTTCTCAAGCATCTCATCGACGTCTTGTTGGGTGAATAGCTGACGATCTAAGTGGAAGGGGATATTGTCCTCAAAGAATATGATGCGTAGTTGCTTATCTAGTACTTTTTTACTTCCAATGCTCGCCATAAAGGATTCCTTATACGCCTCTTTATTTTCCTCGTCCTCCTTCTTCATGAGCTCCTGATTAGCCTGAGCCAAATTGACACAAGACTTGCGAAATGCGCTTAGCGCCTGTACTAATTGTTTTTGATAGCCTTCTAAATTGCGAAGATTCATAGAGATTAGATCATCAGCCTGTAGCCAAGGGTTATTAGCTGTATGTTTACATTCATTCGGTATCTGCTGCCACCAGGGCAGAAGCTTTTCGCTTAAGCAAATCAGCTGGTTACCGTCTAGGTGGAGCTCTTCTAGGCCCATCAGCTGTCCGATTTCTGCCGGTAACGATGCTAGCTCGTTACAGGATAGATTGAGCTTCTTCAGGCTTGTCAGCTGTCCGATCGCTGCAGGTAACCAGATTAGCTGATTGCCGACTAGATCGAGCTCTTCCAGGCTTGTCAGCTGTCCGATCGCTACAGGTAGTGACTTGAGCTGGTTTTGGAATAGATGGAGCGATTTCAGGCTTTTCAGCTGTCCAATCGCTGCAGGTAACCAGGTTAGCTGATTGTCGACTAGATTGAGCTCTTCCAGGCTTGCCAGCTGCTCAAACTCTGGCGGTAACGATGTTAGCTCGTTGCAGGATAGATCGAGCTTTTTCAGGCTTGTCAGCTGTCCGATCGCTGCAGGTAGCGACTTGAGCTGGTTGCCGATTAGGTGGAGCGATTTCAGGCTTTTCAGCTGCCCGATCGCTACAGGTAACCAGGTTAGCGGGTTGCCGGATAGCATGAGCTCTTCCAGGCTTGCCAGCTGTTCAAACTCTGGCGGTAACGATGTTAGCTCGTTGTAGGATAGATCGAGCTTTTTCAGGCTTGTCAGCTGTCCGATCGCTGGATCCAGGGAAGTCAGCTTTTTATTTTGGCTCATAAGATCACCGTTGATAGTAAGGTTATTGATTTTATGGCTGTGGCAACAGGCTAAGTAGCGGATGATGCCTGCTCCTACTGCATCTCCTACACTTGCATCTGCTTGAGTAAGGTCATCTCGGAAATCGCACTTCAGCCTTGCCTTAGTAGCTGCCTGTAGCTTCTCCCAGCAAGCTGCAGCTCCTCGTTCGGTGAAGAATTGTTTCCATTGGTGGGAGCCTTGGGGTAAATCTTCGTTTAGATCTGCTAAGCGGACCTCAAACTGTTTTTCTATTGTCCCTGGTTGGTTGGCTGCTGGGAAGAAGCTTAGCAGCTGGTTTAGGCAGCCTACTACGAAGCTGGCTACTATTATAGTGAATAAGATGCGTATCGTTTTCATGGCGTTTGACTCTTAAGTTTTGGTTTTAGCTAGCTATCTGGAAGGTAAAGCTATGCAGTTATTGGCTTTGATACAAGGGAGTGCAAAGGAGTGTTAGGAAATTGCCCAAGTACCAAGCCTATTTAAAGTAGTTGACCCATAATAACTCTAGGTGGGTCTATCAAGCATAAGTCTCCTAGAAGCTTTGGCTCTGAACAACACAGAATATACAAATAAAATAATCTTACTGCCCGTAGCAGAGGCTAAAGTTGAATCCTATAGCAGCTAATAGACTATTTAACCTATCGTCCAGCATACCCTTCAGGTAATTCCTACTCACTTTATGGTCCCATTTCAGGTTCCTATCACCAATGCTATCGCTGAGCGACAACAACCTACAGAGACCAAAACTTATGCTGACCAACAGCATAAACATGCCTATCTGGACAGTTGCCTAATATAAGATTACCTCAATCTCAGTCACCTTTATATAGCCCCCATAGCCTCAATCTACAGACCTCTTGTCCCCCAAAAAATACATTGATTTTACATACAGAGAATATTCTAGAATCACAGTTATGAAATTATGCCGGCTATGTATAGCTCGGTTTTATAGCCATTGCTCTACTCAAAATGGTGTCGGATACGTTGCCAATCACCATCTGTCGGATCAGTGGGATGCATATTAACTAAGTATTTTGATGAGCGATTAAAAATTATGAGCGAATTTAATGATTCTTCACTAAGACAGTTTCTAAGTAGCTAGGCCTTATCTTCAAGAATTGAGCCGTTTGCCTTACTTGTTTTGATGATCGTATCAAAGGAGGCATGAGCAGGATCAGAAAAGCTATAATGCTCCAGATCAGTAAATTTGGTATATTTACCTATAAACTTGAGCTTTATACTATCTAAAGAGCCATTTCGATGCTTGGCTATAATCACTTCAGCTAGCCCTTGGGTAGGATTACCTGCTTCATCTTCTGTCATACCATAGTACTCAGGCCTGTATAAGAATAGCACCATGTCTGCATCTTGCTCTATAGACCCTGACTCCCTGAGGTCTGAGAGCAAGGGTCTTTTGTTTCCTCCTCTGGTTTCTACAGCACGGCTGAGCTGAGAAAGGGCTATTATAGGCACATTGAGCTCTTTGGCTAGGCTCTTGAGTGATCGAGAGATAGTGGCTATTTCTTGCTCACGATTGCCAGGGCCTTTAGTAGCCTCTCCTGACATCAGCTGCAGATAGTCAATGACAATAAGCTGTACATCGTGCTTGGCTTTGAGCCTTCTGCACTTAGCGCGTAACTCAAAGATGGATAGTGCCGGCGTATCATCAATGTAGATTGGGGCTTGCGATAGCTGAGAGGTCTTGTAGATCAGTTGCTGCCACTCATGGTCAGCTAGGCTGCCTTTCTTGACCTTCTCGCTTTCTAGCTCAGCCTCAGCTGAGATTAGTCTGTTGACTAACTGCAAGGAAGCCATTTCTAGCGAAAAGATTGCTACAGGATAGCCATGGTCTATAGCAGCATTACGTAGGGCAGAAAGCATAAAAGCTGTCTTACCCATCCCAGGCCTAGCAGCCACAATCATCAAGTCTGCTTTTTGCCAACCTGATGTGACCCTATCTAAAGTTGTAAAGCCACTAGGTATACCTGTTAAGCCATCTTTGTGTGCCCGCTTGGCTTCTAGTTCTTTAAATGCTTCTCCTAGCAAGGAACGTATATTTGCGTAGTTTTTGCGGATGTTTGTCTCTGTTACCTCAAATAAGGCCTGCTCAGTCTGATCTAGTAGTGTAAAGACATCCGTAGTATCCTCATAAGCATGTTTGTGTACCGTCGTAGCAATGGCTATGAGCTCTCGCTTGATCGCATACTCTACGATAGCCCTAGCATGAAACTCAATATTAGCAGCAGAGCTGACGCGTGTGGTTAGGGAGGCTAGGTAGTAAGAACCGCCTACAAGCTCTAACTTGCCGTTTTTACGTAGCTGGTTGACTACGGTTCGTACGTCAATGGGCTCAGAGCTATTAAATAGCTGGATAATGGCACGGTAAATCTCTTGGTGCGCTTCCTCATAAAAGCTCTCCGGCTTGAGTAAATCTATCACGTCTGTAAGTGGATCCTTCTCAAGCATGAGTGCACCGACGGAGCTGACCTACCTGCTGTTTCTGAAGATGATGCAGGAGACCGATCAGGAGGCGGTGCTGCCGGAGGGAAAACGCTGGGGCGATCTGGTGG
>JBCCHM010000070.1:0-4193 GCA_039028755.1 Bacteroidota bacterium
CTGCTAGGATCAATATGGCTACGATAGCATGTCTACGATAAGTACGCATCAGGGGGGGGGTAACAATACCTACCTTGGCTAGGAAATACACGATCATAGGAAGCTGAAACATCAAGGCACAAGCAAGTACTATAGTACAGACTGTAGCTACGTAAGAAGTAATGTCAAAGGTATTAGTAATACAAGGATCTACTTGGTAGTTGGCTAGGAATTGAATGACCAAAGGGGTGATGATGAAGTAGCCAAAAAGAATGCCCAATATGAAGAGTAAGCTTACTAGCAAGGTGCTGCCTAGTATTACGTTACTGCTACTCAACTGAATTCCTGGTCTAATAAAGCGCCATAACTCCCAAACGGTATAGGGGAATGCACCTATAAGCCCTATAACTAATGAAGCAAATAGATGCATGGTAAACTGTCCTGCTAACTGCCTGCTTTGTAGGGTAAAGGGTAGCTGATCTATACATAGGCTAGGAGCATCTATGAGCTCACCTAGCTTATAAAGCATGCGATAGGTCCAAAATTCAGGATAAGATGGTCCTAATATAAGGGTATGAAAGACGAATTGCTTAGATAAAAAGGCGAGGGTAGCTATAATGAAGGTGGCTACCAAAGATCGAATGATATGCCGTCGGAGTAGTTCTAGATGCTCCCCAAAGGTCATATACGCTTCATCATGTCTAGGCACAGGAGATAGTTTTTAGCTATTATTCGCTTTTAAAAATCCTTACTAGCTAGGGAGGGGGAAATTTTTCATCCATGTATGAACTTCTTGCTTGATGGCGTTCAGCTGCTGCTCATTCTTATAATCCATTATAACGGTATCTATTAAATCAACGACCTTTTCTATGTCTGGCTCTCTCATTCCCCTAGTAGTGATAGCTGGTGTGCCAAGGCGTATGCCAGAAGTAACGCAAGGTGGCTGATCATCAAAAGGCACCATATTTTTGTTGATCGTGATGCCTGCTTGGGATAAAGCTTCTTCTGCTGTTTTCCCTGTTAAGCGTTTTCTCCTTAGGTCAATCAGTACTAGATGATTATCAGTACCCCCCGTTAGGACTTGATAGCCTCGTTCGCTAAAGGAGCGTGCCATCTGGCGAGCGTTTTTCTGCACTTGCAGTATGTACTCAAAATAGGCATCGCTGAGCGCTTCTTGAAAAGCTACTGCCTTAGCTGCAATAATATGCTCTAGAGGTCCTCCCTGGATGCCAGGAAATACGCCTGCGTCTAAAAGAGTAGACATCTTTTTGAGCTTTCCTTTAATAGACTTGGCCCCTAGGGGGTTGTCAAAATCTTGCCCCATGAGGATCATGCCTCCTCTAGGGCCGCGTAAAGTCTTGTGTGTGGTTGTCGTTACAAAATGGCAATAGGGTAAAGGGTCGTTCAGCAAGCCACGCGCAATAAGCCCTGCAGCATGAGCGATATCGGCTAGTAAAAAAGCTCCTACGCTATCTGCTATGTCACGAAGTTGCTTATAGTCCCAATCGCGGCTGTAGGCTGATGCCCCGCAGATAATGAGTTTAGGTTTTACGCGCGCTGCTATAGCTGCTACTTGCTCCCAGTCAATCAAGCTAGTCTCCTGGGTAACGCCATAAAAGAATGCTTGGTATAGCTTACCTGAAAAATTTACAGCCGATCCGTGCGTCAGATGCCCACCATGAACCAGGTCAAAGCCCAGTATTTTGTCACCGGGTTGGAGTATGGCTAGCATCACAGCTGCGTTAGCTTGTGCACCTGAATGAGGCTGTACATTCACCCAAGAGGCATGAAATAATGCCTTAGCTCGCTCTATAGCTAGTGCCTCGATCTCATCCACGATCTCACAGCCTCCATAGTACCTTTTACCAGGTAGGCCTTCTGCATATTTATTGGTCAGCACGCTGCCTGCTGCTTCCATGACTTGCCTAGAAGCAAAGTTCTCAGAGGCAATCAGTTCTAAGCCCTGCTTTTGGCGCTGGTACTCTTTTTCGATGAGCTCAAATATGATCGTATCTCGCTGCATACCAGTTATATTTGGTTAGCCCGGCAACAAAGGTAAGCAGTTATGTACTACTACCATCTCGAGCAAGCAAGTAGACGGAGCTTACCTTAGATGTCTGGTCTCAGGGTGTAATGGTGTATTATTTTAGAAGCCTAGCAACAAAAACTATGGGACAAATATTACACATTCCGCAGAGCACTACAGGCAATTAGTCATGCATTACAGGTTAGCTAACAAAGCCTCAAACAGCTTCTAGCAACTATGCTATCAATTCGAAAACAGTAGTCAAGTGGGAAAACGTGTCTATCTTTAATGTTCCTATGGGGCCTAAACGCAGGCACTCTACCATCCTGACAATAGAACAAGAAGCGACCATTCTTGCCTTTCGTAAGGCATACACTACTTCGCTTAATCTTTTCACCTTGGGACCAGACACCTAGTTTTCATTACTTTTGTGGTTACCTTAGGCAGCTTACTACTATCTTGATATCCATGAAGCGTACAAAGGACTACCTACTCTTGTTTCTCAAAGGCATGGGCATGGGTAGTGCTGACATCATCCCTGGTGTATCAGGGGGTACCATTGCACTGATTACAGGGATATATGAAGAACTGCTCTGTGCTATCAGGTCTTTAAACGCTACTGCGCTTCGATCACTACGAGCGAGAAAATGGAGGGCTTTTTGGCAGTACATTCATGGCAGCTTTCTACTCACGCTTAGTCTAGGTATTAGCACTAGTATACTCACTACTGTGAACTTATTGTGCTATATACTCACTCAGTATCCTATTCAAACCGGATCATTCTTTTTGGGCTTGATCTTGGTGTCTTCTATCACGGTTTATCAGCAAGTCAAAAAATTCACTTACTCAATCTTATTCATCAGCTTCATAGGTGCTATTGTAGCTTATACAATCACCTGTGCTACGCCTATACAAACTCCTGAAGCAAGCTGGTTTATCTTTGTAGCAGGAGCCGTTGCGGTCTGTGCTATGATCCTACCAGGTATTTCAGGAAGTTTTATACTGCTCATACTAGGGAAGTATACGTTGATGCTAGCTGTGCTGAAAGACTTACAGTGGCGGTTACTATCGGTCTTTATGCTAGGCGGTATCACGGGCTTATTGAGCTTTTCTAGACTGCTAACCTGGCTCCTGCGCAGGTACCATGATAGTACTATAGCCTTGCTAGCTGGATTTATGCTAGGCTCTGTACCTAAAATTTGGCCTTGGAAGCAGCTCCTAAAGCCCCTAAGCTCTGAAGGCTTGGGGGGAGCACTGGTAGGGGCAAATATTTCTCCCGTGCAGTTTCGAGTAATCTATCAGCAAGATCCACTCATCTTACAAGCCTTACTCTGGATGGGCGTAGGCTGCTTACTGGTCCTAACCATGGACAAGCTAACACCTAGCAGACAGCTACCCCACTATTTTTCTTAAGTTTAGATAGCAACCTAGAACAAAATCAATCTGATAGTCCCTATGAATACAAAAGCATTGGTTAGTAGTGAGGCAAGGGAGAAAAAGACTACTAGTAAGTCCTTAGGAGACTATGCTCAAGAAACAATAGCAACGGCAAGGCAGCTTTATATGGAAAGCTATGGCTGCCAGATGAATATCGCTGACAGTGAAGTGGTCTCAGCTATCCTGCAAAAGCAAGGCTTTGGGCTTACGGCAAGTTATGAGGAAGCTGATGTGATCTTGGTTAACACCTGTGCTATCCGTGACAAAGCAGAGCAGACGGTTAGAAACCGCCTAGCCCAGTTCAACCAAGTCAAGAAAAAGAAGCCCTCCCTGATTATTGGTATGCTAGGCTGCATGGCTGAGCGGCTCAAGCACCAGCTGCTTGAAGAAGAAAAGCTCGTTGACTTAGTAGCTGGGCCAGATGCTTACCGTGATTTACCTCAGCTAGTAGCAAAAGTAGATGCAGGCCATAAGGCTATTAACACCTTTTTATCTAGGGAAGAAACTTATGCGGATATCAGTCCTATTAGGCTGAATTCTAATGGCATCACAGCTTTTGTCTCGATCATGCGGGGTTGTGATAATATGTGCTCTTTTTGTGTAGTACCGTTCACACGTGGTAGAGAGCGTAGCAGGGCTCCCCACTCCATCATTCGAGAAGCTACTGAGCTCTTTGAGCAAGGCTACAGAGAAGTAACCTTACTAGGCCAAAACGTAGACTCCTATAGATGGTCCCCTAATCCTGCTCTCA
>JBCCHM010000071.1:0-4176 GCA_039028755.1 Bacteroidota bacterium
CCTTCTCTAGTAAGGTAATTTTCAACTATTTCCATATGAATTTGACTATGAAGCAGAAAAAAAGTGTCTTGGCAAATACAAGAGAGATAAAGAGAATATTCCTGATTGCTTGATTTTATATGGGCTCTTCAGGGCATTGAGGAAGAGACTTGCGAGACTCATAAAGATTCTTTGTGTATATCTACCTTGGAGAGTCCCGATAAAATTACCTTAAATAGGTAACTTACTAGGAGGATATCTATTCCTTAGATACATCCTTAAAGCCCTAATAAATCACAGTATGGTGATGAGAGGTTATTTCATGACTGTTTGAAAACACCTTAGAGCTTTAATCGAGCGTAGCAATTATGACTACTATGTCGCAGAACAAGTAAAGGACGATTGATTATTTTGTACAGATTCTGGAAAGTAATTTCCGGCCCGTCAAAGGCATTTCAGTGACCCTAAAGTTTGGTTGCTACTAGTGCGTATATGCCATAAGTCAAGCCTATGCTTCACTTATCGCTGTTATACTACTTTGGATAAAGCTGGTCAGTGCCGAGCCGTTCAGCATATTTTGAGAAAGCAAGGCTAGACTATAGGCTTGGTGCGCTAGTTTGAGCTGCTTATCTTCTTCTTTAGTCTGTAGGATTTTTTTAGCCAGTGGATGGTTGGTGTTGATGGTTGCGTGTAGTTGTAATGGGAGCTGACTATCTCCAGTACGCCCCATTTGGGACATGTTATGCATCCTTTTCATAAACTCTGGCACCGTAATGGTCACAGGTAGCTCGTCAGTGGGCATAGAGGTCATAGACCAGGTAATGGACTTATTAGTAGTAGCCTTTTCATAGATAGCTTGCAGCTTTTTTTGTTCTTCCTCGGTCAGGATACTTTCCTGGGTAATGTCTTGCGCTATAAGCTGATCAATGGTTTCGGCATCAACGCCTTTGAGGCGTACCTTATCCAGTTTTTGCTCTAATAGCCCCACAAAATGGTTATCAATAGAACCATTTAGCACTAATACATCGTAGCCTCTTTTTTGGCAGGTCTGGATGTACAAGTCTTGTTTGGCTGGATCAGTAGTATAGATCATCACCAAATTTTGATGCTTATCAGTTTGGTTGGGCTTGATCTTGTTTTGATATTCCTCGAGGGTAAAGTACTCGCTTGTAGTGTTCTTGAGCAGGGCAAAGTCTTTGGCTTTTTCATAAAATTTGTCTTCTGTAAGCATACCGTATTTGACAAATACTTCTATGCTGCTCCATTTTTCTTCGTAGGCTTTTCTGTCTTGTTTAAATAGCTCCTCCAGCTTGTCACCAACTTTTTTGGTGATATAGGCATTGATCTTTCTTACATTACTATCTGTCTGTAAGGAGCTTCGAGAGACATTGAGTGGGATATCAGCAGAGTCAATTACGCCATGGAGTAGCATCAAGAACTTAGGCACAATGTCTCTGACTTCGTCTGTAATGAAGACCTGCTTAGCATAGAGCTGAATTTTGTTTTGGTGCTGCTCTAGGCTGTTAGTAAGCTTAGGAAAATAAAGTACGCCTGTCAGGTTAAAAGGATAGTCTACATTCAGGTGGATCCAGAAGAGTGGGTCTGGCGCAAAAGGATAGAGCTCCTTGTAGAAAGCTAGATAGGCTTCATCTTTGAGCTCATTCGGGTTCTTGGTCCATATAGGATGGGTATTGTTGGTGACTTGACCATCAAATTCTATTTCTACTGGAAGAAACTTGCAGTACTTTTGGAGAATTTCTTTGATCCTGCCTTTTTGTAAGAACTCTTCTGAGTCTTTACTTAGGTGAAGCACCACATCAGTTCCTACTTCTTTTTTTACAGCTTTGCTGAGCTCAAAATTAGTACTGCCATCGCAAATCCAGTGGGCAGGTTCTGTATCTTGCTGATAGGACTTGGTGATGATTTCTACTTTATCAGCTACCATAAAGGCTGAGTAGAATCCTAGTCCGAAAAAGCCAATGAGTTGCTGCTGCTGGCCTTTGTATTGCTCTACAAAGGCTGTGGCGCCTGAAAGAGCTACTTGGTTAATGTATTGCTTGATTTCCTCAGCAGTCATGCCTAAACCTTGGTCAGTGATGGTGAGGGTCTTAAGCTTTTCATGGGTAGTGATTTTGACTTTGAGCTGTTCTATGCTGCCTTCGTACTCACCAAACGCAGCTAGCTGTTTGAGCTTCTGGGTAGCATCAACAGCATTGGCTACGAGCTCTCTGAGGAATACTTCATGGTCCGCGTACAAAAATTTTTTGATGATAGGAAAAATGTTCTCGGTATGAACGGATATGGTGCCTTTTTCACTCATGGTCATGCTAGTTTTAGGTTATACTGTATGCCTAGCTGTTGTATCAAAAGCTATTCCAAATAGAAGTTCATGAGGCAGTAAGGAGAAAGTTGCGCCATCATGGCAGCGCTAAAGCGTTTGCTCAGTTATGCCCGTAAGAATTGGGCTGTGTGGCTATGGGGGTGCTGTGCAACTTCTTCTGGGGTGCCTACTACCACGATTTGCCCTCCTTGCTCACCACCTTCTGGCCCTATGTCAATGATATGGTCTGCTACTTTGATGATGTCTAGGTTGTGCTCTACAATCAGGACAGTATTGCCTTTATCTGCCAGCTTGTTCAATACCTGAAGCAGGTGTTGGATGTCTTGGAAGTGTAAGCCTGTGGTAGGTTCATCTAGGATGTATAGCGTCTGGCCCGTGTCTTTTTTGGCCAATTCGGCAGCCAGCTTGATGCGTTGTGCCTCGCCTCCTGACAGGGTAGTAGCGTGTTGCCCTAGGGTTAGGTATCCTAGCCCTACTTTTTCTAAAGTACTAATAGCCCTTAGGATTCTAGGGTGCTTCTCAAAAAACTCAACAGCCTTACTGATGGTCATGTCTAGGACGTCAGCGATGGATTTGCCTTTGTACTGGACTTCTAGGGTTTGTCGGTTATAGCGCTTGCCTTGGCAGGTTTCACAGTGGATATGTACGTCTGGTAGAAAATCCATCTCTATTAGTTTCATCCCAGCACCTTGGCAAGTTTCGCAACGCCCTCCTTTTACATTAAAGGAAAATCTCCCAGGCTGATAGCCCCTTATCTTAGCCTCAGGTAGTAGGGTAAATAGGTTGCGTATCTCTACAAATACTCCTGTATAGGTGGCAGGACTAGAGCGGGGTGTTCTGCCAATCGGCTTTTGGTCTATTTCTACTACCTTATCTATATGTTCAAGCCCTGCTACAGCTTGGTAGGGGAGGGGCATAGTATGGCTTTTGTAGAGGTGCTTTTGTAGAATAGGAAACAAGGTCTCATGTACTAGGGTAGATTTGCCACTGCCTGATACACCCGTGATGCATATCATCTTGCCTAGAGGAACGGTGAGGTCGATGTTTTTAAGGTTATTCCCTGTACAGCCTGAGATAGTCAGGCACTGGCCAGTACCCTTTCTCCTATGGGTAGGTATAGCTATCTGGCGCTTACCAGTCAGAAAGTCTGCTGTCAGACTAGGTTGTGCTAGTAAGCTCTCGGGTGTGCCTGCTGCTACGACTTGGCCCCCATGCCTGCCAGCCTTAGGACCAATGTCTAGGATATAGTCTGCCTGAAGCATCATGTCTTTATCATGCTCTACTACGATCACAGAGTTACCTAGGTCCCTCAAGTTCTTGAGCGCCTTGATCAAGCGCATATTATCGCGCTGGTGTAGGCCTATGCTAGGCTCATCTAGGATATACAATACCCCCACGAGTTGCGTGCCTATCTGCGTAGCTAACCTGATACGTTGCGCTTCCCCACCAGATAAGGTTTTCAAAGGTCTATCCAGCTGTAGGTAGTGCAAGCCTACATCAAGTAGAAAATGGATCCGCTTACTGATTTCCTTGAGTAACTCTGCAGCAATCAGCTGTTGCCTCTTACTGAGCTTAGGCATCAGCTGACTGAACCAATCGTACAATTGTTGCATATCCATAGCAGCTAGCTGAGCGATGTTTTTATTTGCTAGCTTAAAATGGAGTGCAGTTTGTTTGAGTCGTGCTCCCTGGCAGTCAGGGCATAGGACTGTATGGTTAAACGTTTCGTAAGTAGCTCGTGCTTTCACCGTTGCTTTTTCCTGCTGCTTGCTCAGAAAGTCGATAACTCCCTCGTACTTAGTACTCCAAGTAGTGCCTGGGTATTTTATAGAGGCTACCAAAGTAGAGGTAGACTC
>JBCCHM010000072.1:0-4157 GCA_039028755.1 Bacteroidota bacterium
CCATGGCTACGAGCGCTAATTGCACTTTTGCACTTTTTATCCGAGCTTAGCGCCGAGGTAGGCATAAGATAGTCTTTGGAGGGGCAAAGCCCCCTTTTTTATGTAATAGCACGTATTAAGATTTTAAAAGTATATATTACAAGCTTTTAATATAAAACGAAAATGGATAGCAAGAAGCTAATTGAGACATTTGCCGAGTTTGCCAGGTCTAAAAAAATTGATCGCCCTACAGTAATTAGAATCTTAGAGGAAGTATTTAGGGCGATGATCCAAAAAAAATTTGGTGCTGATGATAACTTCGACATTATCATCAACCTGGATCAGGGCGACTTGCAAATATGGCGCTTCAGAAAAATTGTAGATGACAACTCTGAAGATATCTGGGATCATGATAAGATTAGTTTGTCTGAAGCTAAAAAGATAGAGGCCGACTTTAGTATAGAAGAAGAAGTGTCCGAAGAGGTTCAGTTAAGTAGTTTTGGCCGAAGAGCGATTACGGCAGCCAAGCAGGCGCTAATCCAAAAAGTAAAAGACTTAGAAAAAGACACCCTCTACCACAAATACTCCCAACTAATAGGGGAGATGATTACTGCAGAGGTATATCAAATCCTAAGTCGTGAAATCATACTACGCGATGAAGAAAAAAAAGAACTATTTTTACCTAAGTCAGAGCAAATTCCTACAGACACCTTCAAAAAAGGAGAATACGTCAGAACAGTCGTTCACCAAATAGACCTACAAAAAAGCATACCCAAAGTTATTCTCTCCAGAAGCTCCCCTGTATTTCTAGAGCGATTATTCGAAAATGAGGTGCCTGAAATACTTGACGGACTCATTACCATTAAAAAAATTGTCCGCGAACCTGGCGAAAAGGCCAAAGTAGTAGTAGAGACCTTTGATGATCGTATAGATCCAGTAGGAGCCTGTGTGGGCCTGAAAGGCTCTAGAATACATAGTATCGTTAGGGAGCTGCGGAACGAAAATATCGATGTCATTAACTATACAGACAATACAGACCTCTACATTGCTCGGGCACTCAGCCCTGCCAAAGTGAACAACATCCAAACCAGAGGAGACAGAATTGCCGTATACCTCCAGCCAGATCAAGTTTCCTTAGCCATTGGCAAAGGTGGACAAAATATAAAACTAGCTAGTAGACTCATTGGTAAAGAGATAGATATATATAGAGAGCTTGATTACCAAGGGGAAGATGTTAGCTTAGAAGAGTTTGCTGATGCGGTAGAAGGCTGGATCATTGAAGAGCTCAAAAAAATAGGCTTTAATAGTGCTAAGAATGTCTTGGCTATAACTAAAGAAGACCTTGAAAAAAGGACAGGCTTAGAAAAAGACACCATCGATAGTCTATACAAAATACTAAGTCAAGAGTTTGAAGAATAATACCAGAAGCATATACTAAGATCCATGGCTGAAGAAAAAACAATGCGTCTAAGCCAAGTAGCCTGTAAGCTTAATGTAGGAACAGCTACCATTACAACGCATTTGATAGATAAAGGCTTCCAGATTGAAAACAAGCCTAACACTAAAATTACGCTAGAGCAGTACAAAATACTGGCTGAAGCGTTCACTGATGCTACCATGGACAAAGAAGAAGCATCTGAACTAGTTATTGGAAAAAGTTATGATAGCGAACCTGCACTAATTCTAACACAGAAACAAGACGATAGTGTGCTAACACAAGGTATAAAAAATGGACTTAGAGCATCAGGCCCACTAGCAGAGCAGCACACAGCAGGTAGTCATAAACCTAGCCAATCAACTTACGGAGGTTATAGTCCTGTAGCAAAAAAAACTAGACCAACAACTAATATACATCCTCCAAAACCAGTAAATGCTATTTCTTCCTCTGAAGAGAGGGTACTAAAAGAACAAGAAAAGCTGCAAGGACCTACGGTGCTGGGTAAAATAGAGCTAACCGAGACAGTAGGTAGAAAATTCCAGCAAGCAGCCTCTTCTGACGTTAGGCAACCACGAAAAAAACTACCGAGGAAAAGGATCATCAAGAAATCAGGACCTATAAATAAGGTCTATGGGAAAAACATCAAGCAAGAAAAAGCCAGCCTCTCAGAAAAAGAAATACAAGAGCAGATTAAGAATACGCTGGCTAAGCTAGACAGCCGAGGCAAAGGAGCTATCGGTCGAGTTAAATACAGAAAGGGGAAGCGAACAGCCCTAGCTGAGGCCCGAGCAGGAGAAATCCTACAAGCCCAAGAAGCAGCCAAGACCCTACAAGTTACAGAATTCATTTCAGCCCATGACCTAGCTTCGCTAATAGGCGTCTCTATCAATGAAGTATTATCTGTTTGTATGTCCTTAGGCATGTTCGTCTCTATCAACCAGCGGCTAGATGCAGAAGCTATCACCATTATTGCAGATGAGTTTGGCTATCAGGTCGAGTTCGCTGATATACAAGAACAAACCCTAGAGGAAGAACAAGACCAACACCAAGACCTAGTTGAAAGAGCCCCTATTGTTACTATCATGGGCCATGTAGACCATGGTAAAACTTCACTACTTGATTATATCCGTAATACGCAGATCACTAAAGAAGAAGCAGGGGGTATCACCCCAGCACATTGGTGCCTATGATGTAGTGACTGAAAAAAGGAAAAGAATCTCCTTCTTAGACACCCCAGGCCACGAAGCCTTTACAGCTATGCGGGCACGAGGTACCAAGCTCACTGACATCGTTATTATAGTAGTAGCAGCTGATGATGGTGTAAGGCCCCAGACCAAAGAAGCTATCAACCATGCCCAACTAGCAGGGGTACCCATTATAATAGCTATCAACAAAATAGATAAACCCCAAGCCAATCCTGAGAAAGTAAAAGAGGAACTAGCCAACATCAATATGCTAGTAGAAGACTGGGGTGGAAAGCACCAAAGTCAAACAATTTCTGCTAAGACGGGCGAGGGGATTAGTGAGCTATTAGAGAAAATACTTTTCGAAGCTGAATTACTAGAACTCAAAGCAAACCCCCATAAAAGAGTACGAGGAACTGTGATAGAAGCCTCCTTAGACCAAGGAAGAGGATACCTAGCCACGGTGATGGTACAAGCTGGCACCTTGAATATTGGAGATATAGTACTAGCTGGGGCGTACTATGGCAAAGTCAGGGCTATGTTTGACTACCAAGGCAAACCAGTAAAAGAAGCAGTTCCTTCCACACCAGTCCAGATACTAGGCCTAAACGGTGCTCCTCAAGCTGGAGATTCGCTCAGAGAGATAAGCTCTGATAAAGAAGCTCGTGAAATAGCTACCCAAAGACAGCAAATCCTAAGAGAACAAGGTTTACGAACCAAGACCCATATTACCCTAGATGAAGTTGGAAGAAGACTAGCTATTGGTAACTTCCAGGAGCTCAATATCATCCTCAAAGGAGATGTAGACGGCTCTGTAGAAGCCCTCTCTGACTCGCTACTCAAGCTTTCTACCGAGGAAATCAAAGTGAATATCCTACACAAGGGCGTAGGTGCTATTGCTGAATCTGACATACTACTAGCTGCTGCCTCTGAGGCCATCGTGATAGGCTTCCAAGTAAGGCCTTCTGCTAATGTGCGTAAGATAGCTGAAAAAGAAGGCATAGAAATTCGGCTTTATGCTATTATTTATGACGCCATCAACAACATCAAGGAGGCTCTACAAGGCATGCTAGCCCCTACCATAGAAGAGGTAATTACAGGCAATGCCGTAGTAAGAGAAATCTTTAAAATAGCTAGCGTAGGAACAGTAGCAGGTTGTTATGTTACAGATGGTTACATTAAAAAAGCCAACCACATACGCCTTATCAGAGAGGGTATCGTAACCTGCACAGGCTCTATCAAGCAACTCATCCATCACAGATCGACACGTTCCATCGAGCTTACCTTGACGGGATGTCGGCGCCGATCTGCTTCCATTTGCCCCTTCCATGGAGACGGAAGCCGCGAAGGAAGGCGATCCTTTCGTGCTTTTCCCAACGACCAGTATTTTGGTTCCGGACAACCTTGCAACGTTTCTTGCCGACGATTTTGGCGGGCTTTCTGAGACACAACGACGGTGACGACGACGCCTTGACAATCATTTTGTCAAAGGACTTGCCGCCGTTGGCTTTGGCACGCGTTTGCATAAGCATCTTGAGGAAGAGGAGGATGGTAGG
>JBCCHM010000073.1:0-4104 GCA_039028755.1 Bacteroidota bacterium
CAGCGCACATCTAAAGCTAGAGACTGGGATACATCGGCTGGGGTTGGAAGGAGCTGATATGAAGGAGCTAGTGCTACTGTTGCGCACAGCCCCGGCTATCCAGGTCAAAAGCATATACAGCCACCTGGCTGCTGCAGGAACACAGCAGCATGATGCTTATACCCATGCCCAGGTGAAATTGTTTAAGCAGCTCGCTCAGCACTTAGAACAAAGCCTAAGTACACAGCTTACCAAACACATCCTGAGCACTGCAGGTATTCTTCGTTTCCCTGAGTATCAATTCGATATGGTTCGTCTAGGTATTGGCCTGTATGGCGTTAGCACTGATGAAGGAGCGCAGCGCCACCTGGCAGTAGCTAATACCTTAAAAACCGTTATCTCACAGATCAAGCAAATACCTCAGGGCGCAACCATTGGCTATGAAAGAAAGGGCGTAGCCCAACGTCCTATGCAAGTAGCTGTCCTGGCTATTGGCTATGCTGATGGTTTTAGTAGAGCGTTAGGTAATGGTCAAGGTAAGGTATGGATTAATGGTCAGCTGGCACCTGTTGTAGGTCATATTTGTATGGATATGACCATGGTGGACGTTACTGATATTGATACTGAGGAAGGCGATGAGGTGATCATATTTGGTAGGGAGCGGCCTATAGCTGAAGTAGCTACAGCAGCTGGCACCATTGTTTATGAGATGTTAACTAATGTGAGCGAGCGTGTGAAACGTGTATACTATACAAGTCAACATACTTACCAACTTCCACAGTCGTTCGTTACAAGTATTCCCTCCTAGATATTATTTTGATCGGTCATTTAATAATTAGTCAGCCTTTAACAAATATTAAATATTGTATTTCTACACTCGAAACTACTATCTCACCTAATTAAATCAATATTTGCAAAAAAACCGTAGTTATCCTACTAATCCTTGCAAAAAATAGCATTCACTATGCTCGGTAAAGTCCCTGATCAAAACCAACTTGATTGCTTTCGAGTTTATGCACCGCTATTCTCATACGGGTTCCCCCAGCCATCATCTAAGCAAGATGATTGTCATGATATTCCTATAACGTATCTACAACCTAAGTGATGAATGTGTAGGGGCACTATGGCAAGAAAATCCTTATGCTCTGGAAAAGCCTCCTTGCAGTGGAAGCAACCTTGTGCCGCTAGTGATTTGATGCACGTTAGAAAACAGTTAGGCAAAGAAGGTATCCAAGCTCTATCCGTTCTCTCTGTACAGCTGTATGGTCAGAAGCTTGCCAAGGCCACACAAGCCTGGTCGACACTACTCCACAAAGAGAAGAGCATCACTTATCCAACTGAGCCAAGCTCTAGAAAAAAGCCATAGAGCGCTGTAAGACCCTTGCGCAGCGAGCAGGTGTTCAGCTGAGGCAAAGTTTGCGTTATGTGGTGCATAAGCTTTGCTATGCCCAACGTTACGCGCAATCTAGCCAGGCATGTTAAGAAGGTAAGCAAAGCATTAAAGAAGCTCAGGACGCTAGCCGGGCGTCAAGTCAGGGAATTTAGTAAGGAAGCTGGAGCGAGTAGGGCAATTAGGCGTATATGAAAAGTCTCTAAGGTTGATGTCACGTATTGTCAAGCAAGGGGGAAAAGATAAGGAGAAGGTTTATAGTCTATGCTCGCCAGCAGTAAGCTGCATAGCCAAGGGTAAGGTTGGTAAGCAGTATGAGTTTAGCTCGAAAGTATCGCTAGCGACCTTGCCGGGAAGTCAGGTGGTGGTCGGAGTTGAGAGCTCTACTGGTAACCCCCACGATAGTAAGATATTGTCTGTGGCGCTGGATTCGATACGTAGGATGTTTGGCAAGGAGTTTAGTCGAGTACATAGTGGATCGAGGCTATAGGAGCCATGAGCAAGTGGGAGCGAGTGAGGTAATCCTCCCGAGATCTTGTCTAAGCAAAAGTGCCTATGCTCGTCGTCGGCATAAGTTGTGCTATCGGCATCGCTCCAGGGATAGAGGCGGTTGATAGGGCATTTAAAATGGGAATATAGACTGAGGCGGAATTATCAGAAGGGCGGGCTGAACGATAGGTTGAATGGACTATTGGCTGCTATAGGATTCAACTTGAGCCTTCTACTCAGGGAGTTAGCATTTTTTTGCTCGTATTGTCTGTATTGCACAGCGTCAAAGCTGCTAGGGCTACCTCCTAGGAAAGTTGCGTTTCGTAGAACCAGCTAAAGTTATTAGGGATCGACTAGCTACCCCCTTGTTGTCTGTTCTAACAAGGTCTGCTACCACCTCTTCTATGATTACTTAATTTAATGATTGGTATTACTTTTCTGAATCTATACTCTCTTATAGTGACAGTGAGTGGGGTGGCAATGAAAGTCACTAGTAAGTATTTTGTCAGTGATATCTTGGACTTTATTCCGTGTATCTATTCATCATTTCTATGACAAATGAGCTGGAGTATTACATTCCCTCTATCTCGTTAGTCTAAGATTCATATGCCAGCAAGGCTGTATAAATCTAGGCCGCTGAACGCTTTTTTTTCTGCCAATTCTGTGGCTTGTGTTTGCTATTTTTGTTTGCTTTATGATTATTTTTACTCTTCCGGCGCTCATCTAAATTATCAATTTTTGCACCTGGGTTTAGTAAGCGCTGAATGGCTTTCCATTTTCCACCCTCGGATGGGCTCAGGAAGTTCATCGCTTTACCCGTAGCGCCTGCACGTGCCGTGCGTCCGATACGGTGGATGTAGTCTTCTGGGCATTGTGGTAAATCATAGTTAATCACATGTTGAATATGTGGAATGTCCAGCCCTCTGGCAGCTATATCAGTTGCAACCAAAATACGATAATTTTGTTTGCGAAAATTTTCAGTGACTTGCGTACGTTTTTTTTGACGTAAATCACCATGCAGCGCACCTGCTTTGTGGCCAAGTTTGCATAATTTTTTCGCCATTGCGTCTGCTGCATATTTTGTCTTAATAAAGACAATGATAGAGCCTGTTCTGGAATCGAATTCTTCCAGAAGACGTGGATATTTTTCTGAATCCGAGAGTTTTACATGCTCTTGCTTTATGTTTTCAGTTGGTGTATGAGTTGAGCCTACAGAAATACGAACCGGATTGTTTAGATACTTTACAGAAAGTTTTTGTATGTTTTTTGGCATAGTTGCTGAGAACATCAATGTTTGACGTTTTGCAGTCAGGTATTTAGCAATAGCACCAAGCTGCATGCCAAAACCCATATCTAACATACGATCTACTTCATCTAATACAAGAAAGTTAGTGTCGCCTAATTTAAGCGTTCCACGTGTTAAATGATCGTTAACGCGCCCTGGGGTGCCAACAATTAGACGTGGCTTGGCTTTGAGTTGATTGAGTTGTCTTCGCATATCCTCACCGCCAATTAATAATGCGGTGTAAATTTTGCTTTTATCAGTAAATTGCTCTAGAGCCTTCATAACTTGCAGTGCAAGTTCCCGTGTTGGCAACAACACTAAGGAACTTCCCTGTGCATTATTAAGCAAATGTGTAACTAACGGGATGCCAAATGCGGCTGTTTTACCAGTTCCAGTTTGAGCTGACCCCAAAATATCGCTTCCCTGCAGTGCAGGGGGTATGGCTTGGGCCTGGATAGACGTCGGAGTGGTAAATCCTATTTGTTCAAGACGATGGATTAGGGGCGGGGGAATCTTTGCCTCATTAAAACTCTTCATGGTATTATCTTTTTGAATAGAGCAAATATAGAGTAAAGCTATAAAAATAGGGAGCTAGGTAAGCATTCAGGCTAAAATTTGACAATACAGGCTCTAGTAAGTTGATAAAGCCCTTTACATGGCTAGTTTCAGTTACTTGTATGTATACTGGTAATCCTAAAGGCTGTCCTTCTATTCAATTGTCGGTTAATAGGAGAATCATTCGGAGCAATCGGTCGTGATCTACCATATCCTTTGTAAGACAACTTATCAGGGGATATGCCAGCTGTAATCAGGTATGTGTAGATAGCCTGTGCCCGTTTGACAGACAAATTATAGTTATAATCTTCTGGTCCTAACTGATCTGTATGCCCTTCTAGCTCTATAGTAATGTGAGGATTGGCTTGAAGAAAAGCTACAAGGCGATTGAGTTCAGTTTTAGAAC
>JBCCHM010000074.1:0-4085 GCA_039028755.1 Bacteroidota bacterium
GGAGCTGAAAGGCTAGGGTATTTGTAGAGGGACAACTAGCTCTATATATAACTTCTTTTCCAAAGAATGAGGTTGCATAACTCATCTTGCCTGACATTTGATATTTTTGTAGAATGGACTATATGGCACAAGTATAAGAGAAAGAATCACCCAGAGGATAGGCTCATCAATGCGATCGTTCAGGGAGTGTAAGAAAAGCAAATACAAAATATTAGCATAGTCAATCTCCAGCACAGCGGTGCTAGAGCTGCCTAACTCATCTTATATACAGGCAGAGCTAGAAAATAAGTAGAGGCCATTACAGAAGCTGTCATGGAAATGGGCCATAAGGAAGGGTGCTCATGGAAGCAAGAGGGTCTGGCTAACAAAACCATGGGATTTTAGATTATATAGATGTGGTAGTACATGTATTTCGTAGTGATAAGTGAGCCTTTATGCATTGGATACGCTGCGGGGAGATACAGTCCATATTCCAAATTCCAAAATCGAGACCATTGCAAAACTAGGCTAATACTCTTATTAGAACTTATGAATAATGCCTTTTGTGAGTTTTGCAAAGGTCTAACTCCATATAAAGATTGAATTTCTTATTTTAATCTATTAGCTCTGAATGGCTGATTAGATTACTAACAAAGCATTGAATTATGAGCATAGGCAAAAGTGAATTTTCTAAAAGACCCGGATCTCAGACATGGTCTATAATTATTCTACTCGTTGTAATAGCGAGTATCCTATACCTAAGCAGAGCAAAAACTTCTATTCCTATCTCAGAACGAAGGTTTGAGTCTATGATGCTAAACAAGGACGTCAAAGAGGTGGTGCTTATTGCTAATCAAAATATCGTTAAGGTTACGCTCAAGCCAGAAGCTCTTGCAGAAGAGCCTTATAAGACTGAGCTGGGACAATGGACTTCTTTTGCTACAGATCAGGCTCCTCACTATACTTTTAGAACTCCCTCTCTACAGGTATTCAATGAAAATTTCAGAGAAGTAGAGGCTAAGATAGCGCCAGATGATCGGATCGGATATACTACTAAAGAACGCTCTGACTTTACAAGCTTCTTGGCTAGCTGGGGATTTCTTTTCTTACTCATGGCTGGGTTTTGGTTCATGATGCGTAGGATGTCAGGGGGAGCAGGTCCTGGAGGTCATATTTTTAGCATTGGCAAATCGAAAGCTGCCTTGTTTGATGCTGAGAATCGAGTTAAAATAACTTTCAATGATGTAGCTGGCCTGCAGGAAGCTAAAGAAGAGGTCAAAGAGATTGTGGAGTTTCTGAAGCAACCTGAAAAATTCACTAAGCTAGGAGGTAAGATACCTAAAGGAGCCTTACTGATAGGGCCTCCTGGCACGGGAAAGACCTTGCTAGCTAAAGCAGTGGCAGGAGAAGCTGGTGTGTCTTTCTTCTCCCTATCAGGCTCAGACTTTGTAGAGATGTTTGTAGGGGTAGGTGCAGCACGCGTGAGAGACCTCTTTAAACAGGCTAAAGAGAAGGCACCTGCTATCATTTTCATCGATGAGATAGACGCTGTTGGCCGATCAAGAGGGAAGGGACAGATGCCTGGCATCAATGACGAGCGAGAGAGTACCTTGAATTCGCTTTTAGTAGAGATGGATGGTTTTGGTACGGACTCAGGCATTATCATCTTGGCAGCTACCAACAGGCCTGATGTATTAGATCCAGCACTACTACGACCTGGTCGATTTGATCGACAAATCAGTATTGATAAGCCTGACATCGTTGACAGGGAAGCAATTCTTAAGGTACATCTTGCTCCCCTGAGGTTGGCTAAGGATGTAGATATTAAAAAGTTAGGTGCCCAAACTCCTGGATTTGCTGGTGCAGAACTGGCTAATGTAAGCAATGAGGCTGCTTTGATTGCTGCTAGAAAGAACAAGCATCATGTAGATATGGAGGATTTCCAAGATGCTATCGATCGGGTAATTGGGGGGTTGGAAAAAAAGAATAAGATTATATCTCCACAAGAAAAGCGCATTGTAGCTTACCATGAAGCAGGGCATGCAGTAGCAGGCTGGTTTCTCGAGCATGCTGATCCACTGGTTAAGGTAAGTATTGTACCTAGAGGCATAGCTGCTTTGGGCTATGCCCAATACTTGCCCAAAGAGCAGTTTTTATATCAAGAAGAGCAACTCCTAGATACGTTGTGTATGGCATTAGGCGGCAGAGCAGCCGAGGAGCTTGTTTTTGACAAGATCTCTACAGGGGCCTTGCATGACTTAGAGCGGGTTACAAAGATGGCTTATAGCATGGTCAGCGTATATGGTATGAATGATAAGATTGGGAACATATCTTTTCACAACCCTGGCCAACCTGATTACAGTTTTACTAAGCCTTATTCTGAGAGCACTGCTCAAACAATCGATGAAGAGGTAAGGCGTATTGTTGGTGAAGCTTACAAACGAGCCAGGCAGTTGTTAAGTACTAAGAAAAAAGAGCTAGAAGTTGTGGCTCAGGAGTTGCTACAGAGAGAAATTATATTCCAACAAGACTTAGAGCGCTTAATTGGACAGAGACCGTATCCTAAATATGAAGCTCATACAGAAAAAGAAGCTTACGGTAGCAGAAGAGCATAAAAGAGTAGGGCCGAAAGTAAAAAATGGCTGAGCTTCAGTTAAAGGCAGTACGTTTAGGGCTAGCCGAAAGGCATAACAATAGTTATCACTCTTCCCTTAGCGAGCTACAAATACGTGTTATCGCTTGGCTGCTTGAAAGCGCCGCATTACTTCTTCCCAGTTGACTATGTTCCAAAAAGCATCAATATATGCTCGCCTTCTGTTCTGATATTTCAGGTAGTAGGCATGCTCCCAAACATCAAGCCCTAGAATAGGAGTACTTATGTAGCCGGGTTCTACTACATCCATGATTGGGTTATCCTGGTTAGGAGTAGAGCATATGAATAGTGCTCCATGTTCATCCATACAAAGCCAAGCCCAGCCTGAGCCAAAGCGCTCTGTAGCAGCTTGTGTGAATGCTTCTTTGAACCGCTCAAAAGTTTCAAATTTTTTATTGATAGCTTCTAGCAACTCACCCTTGGGCTCACCGCCCCCATGAGGGGTAAGCATAGGCCAGAATAGGGTGTGGTTATAGTGCCCCCCGCCGTTATTCCTAACGACAATGCTGTACTTGCTTGCATTCTTGAGCAACTCTGCAATAGGCTGGTTTGCTAATTCAGTACCTTCGGTAACCTTATTGAGCTTATCAACATAAGTTTGGTGATGCTTAGCATGGTGCACTTGCATGGTCATGGTATCTATATGTGGTTCCAAAGCATCTGGTGCATAAGGAAGTTTCGGTAGTTCAAAAGCCATAACGGTTTTATTTTGTTTGGTTAAACACGATGTATGTCGCCTGCTAATATACTAACTTCTTAGGTCTAAAAAAAAGCGCTGCAGCATCTGTCTACTTTCTGCTGCTAATACGTTAGGCTGAACTATAGTTCGTGGATGTAGAGGGCTGCTTCCTAGTAGGCTATAGCCACGCTTGGGGTCTTGAACGCCAAAAACTAGCCTTGCTAGCTGCGCCCAATAGGTGGCATTGCTACACATCAAACAGGGCTCTAAGGTTACATAAAGCGTACAGGTAGCTAGATATCTGCTACCTATATAGCTAGAGGCAGCTGTTAGGGCTAGCATCTCAGCATGGGCTGTAGCATCTTGTAATTTTTCTACTTGGTTGTGTGCTTTGGCAATAACACGTTTTTGACTTACAACAACAGCTCCTATAGGTACTTCTCCTGCTGCATAGCCTCGCTCAGCTTCTTGTAGGGCTATATGCATGAAGTATTCGTCGGTAAAAATTAGCTTCTCTGGACTCTGCTTTTGGGGCATCTAATTACTAAGGGACTAGTGAACTTTAGAGCGGATATTTTCTAAGTTTGTGCAACAGAACTTGATATAAACCTTCATGCCTGTTATTGAAGCTAAACGCAGTTTCTTTTAGGGGAAAATTCAAGCCTCTACAACGAAGTCCATTAAACTGTACTACCCTGCTTTTTGCTTAACTCCATAAGAGCTCCACACCAGTAATATGACTCTCTACTCTAGAAAATTCTTCTTGCCACTGAC
>JBCCHM010000075.1:0-4082 GCA_039028755.1 Bacteroidota bacterium
CATAAGCAGTCGAGAAGGACTTGGGTTACGTCCTTGTATTATGCCTCTCTCCTTGACTAGCTCTGCTAATACCTGCTGCTAGATTCCTTTTTGAGGCAGGTGCCTAAAGTATCCATAGACCGTTTTCCAGGGAGGGAGGCTAGGGGGTAACATGCGCCATTGGCAACCTGTTTTGACTAGATGAAGGATAGCATTGACTAAAGTAGGGCGAGTATGTATGGCCCGGTTTCCATAGCCATTGCTGTATTCAAAATGGTGTCGGATACGTTTCCACTGATCATCTGTCAAATCAGTGGGATACATATTAATTAAATATTTTGATGAATCATTAGAAATATGAGTCAATTTAATACTTTTTCATTGAGACAGTTTCTATATACAGAGGATATTCTAGAACTACAGTTATGCAAGAAGTCTAATGAATGTCGATACTCCCGAGGTAGGCATTGTGGTGAAACCAGAGATTACTTACGCTGCTATACTATCATGCTCAGAAATTGATGGGCTCTAAACAGGCGGTATCCTATAGCCCAGTTTGTCGATCAAGTCTGCTATGCGATGTGCATATCCTCCTTCATTGTCATACCAACCCACTACCTTGACTAGCCGACCTTGAGTAGCTGTAAGCTGAGCATCAAAAACACAAGAATGAGTATCTCCAATAACATCTACTGAAACGATCGGATCTTCTGTATAAGCCAATAGCCCTTTTAGCGTATACGCAGCTGACTGCTGCATCGCTGTATTGACCGCCTTTTTAGTAGCGGGCTGCTTGAGTACAGCTGTCAAGTCAGTCACTGAGCCATCAGAAACAGGTACACGCAGGGCAATACCATCGAGCTTCCCTTTGAGATGAGGCAGCACTAAACCTACTGCCTTGGCAGCACCGGTAGTAGTAGGAATGATAGCCTGTGCAGCAGCTCTAGCCCTACGTAAATCCTTGTGTGGCCCATCTTGCAGCCGCTGATCAGCTGTGTAAGCATGAATAGTACTGATATACCCCTGCTCGATGCCGAAATGGTTATCTAGCACTTGGGCCATTAGTGCCAGGCAGTTGGTTGTACAAGAAGCATTCGAGATGACAGGCTCTTTACCCAGCAATTTATTCTCATTGACCCCCATTACTACGGTAGGGATATCATCTTGTGCAGGGGCAGAGATGATGACCTGATAGGCACCTGCTGTAATGTGCTTGCCAGCCCCTGCCGCATCCGTAAACCTACCCGTTGCCTCTAACACTACATCTACCTGCAGTGCCTGCCAAGGAAGGTGGGTAGGATCTTGTTCTGCATAAGTCTTGATCTTGTTACCTGCTACAACCAGGCTATCACCCTCACAAGCCACGGTGCCTGGAAAACGACCATAATTAGAATCATATTTCAGTAGATGCGCTAGCGTAGCAGCATCTGCCAGATCATTGATGGCAACTACTGTTATATATTCTTTTTTCAACAAGGCCCGCAAGCTCATTCGCCCTATCCTACCAAAACCATTGATAGCTACTTTAGTGCGAATTTTGCTACCACCTTCGCTTCTACTAATTACACGCCAAGTTCCCATAAGCTATATGAATGATGGGTATCGTATCGCGTTTATGGCAAAGATACCTTTCAATGAAGTGGCTGTTTGTCCACTGCCTGCTGTTTTGGCTTCTGTAGCTGCTTTCTCGTCTAGAGAATATACTAACACGTGGGCATGTCCGTACATAGCTACTAGGTGCAGGGGCGTGTAGCTACCCTGCCGATTGCCCATGTATATCTCCAAAGGATTATTGGCATCAATTTGGCTTTGCACCATGAGGCGTTTTACATGCTCTAAGTTGCCTGATGTAATGGCCTTTACTATACCCCCTTCTTGTTTATAAGGATATACAGGAGACGTACAATTATTGCTGATAATGCCTATCAAAGCTAAAGACAGTATTAGTAGTGTTTTTCGTAGCGCCATACTATGTGCTATTTATTAGCCTTCTTGCATATATTTTAATTTCTTGCATAATTGGTTTACAAGAAGTATATCGACGTTATTTTTTTGTTCAACGTATAGTCGAATATAAATCCGATTTCAAGTCAATCGCCTCCCCCGCAACGGCAGCGCGTTATTGCTCCTTGGCATGCTAAGCCTCAAGCTGTCAGGACCCATAAGGCTATTCTCTACTTTTGTGTGATAGAGAAAAAATAGGTCTTCCTTCTCCCTACAGCCATTAATTCCAAGCTATTTTTTTGTCACAGGCACACTACGGAGAGCTAGGTGACGCTTCTTTCTGCATTTTCTCTACATCTTCTTTGCACCAGCCAATGGCTTCGGCAATAGCACCTGAATCGATATTTTTATCTTGCAGTAATGAAAGAAGCCCAGATCTTATACCCTCCTGAAGCTTTTGTTCTAGGAGAGTGGTGAGCGGTGTTGCCTTCTTTTTCTCCAGAAAGTAGTCTCTAAATTCCTGATCAGCTACTGCTAAAGCAGCGCTTGATGCATAACTAGTAGCATAGCTAGCCAGGTATCCCTCAATATATCCTCTTTGACGTAATTGTTCAGCTATGGTCATGATCATAAATATAAGGTAATGAAATATGCACTATACTAGTGAGCTTGCTTGAAGTAATGATAACTCTTCTCTAAGAAGAGCTCTGTTACCTTTTGAATAATATGCTCCCTAAATATAGACCAAAATAACATATTCTTGGCTATTTCTAAGTTCCTAGTTTGTATTCCTTGCTGCGTGCCTCGCTATAGGGCTTCTGTTTGGTAGGATTGGGCTATTGAAATCATCGTGGCCTCCCTTGCTTTTTCATTAGTCAATATTCAATTTACTAATTCCTCTAAACTATACCGCTCCCTATCTGTACATTACATTTCCCCAGCTCAATACTATATTACACTCCTCAAATGCTGGGCCCTGGAAATATTCCTGGAATGTTAGCCTTTGCAAGACCTGGAAAAAATCTGCGTAGACCTAGTGTGCTGGTACAAAGAAATGCTGCAAAACAAAGTCCTAGCTTTCTAAGTTATTCCTAAGTCTACTATTACGCAATTCTATCCAATGCCATTCTGATTTACTTATAACTTGATGCTCAGCAACTTTATTGGCCCTAAAGGAGATTCTATAAAACCTATTCTCAGCTGGGTATATACAATCAAGCTTATCTACATCCCTTTTTAATTTCTATACAAGCTCATTGATCCACAAATCCTCTACTAGGACATACGCAACAACACGGCCTCCATGCCTGGTACAAGCAGTCCATACAACTGATTTCTATCGTCTTTTACGAACGTATAAATTTCATCCATCTCAATAAGACAAGTATTTGACCATTAAATTGTTTTGAGACTTGCGCTAGTTGACAAGCAGTACACTTAACTAAATGCTTTTATCTACCTGAGTATTGATGATAGTGAGCATTGAATAAATTTTGTAATCTTCCTAATTCCTACATTGCTAAATGAGTTTACGTGGCTTACTGCTAAAATAGCCAGCGCATCCCTTACATTTATAACGCGGTATACCTTGGCTGTCCCATTCTTAACAAAATCATGGGCCGCCATGTGTACATAATAAAGACCAGGCTATTTACTCCTGTTTAGTTTAACATACTTTCAGCGAAAACATCACTTCGTCATTATAATATGTGCACTCTATAATATAAACACCCTCCTCGCAACAGGTATGAGTATGTAGGAAAAAGAAGTAATTTTATTTTATTAACTTCAAGCCCCAAATACAGGCAGGCACAGACAGCTTCGCTAAGCTGTTGCTAGAAAACAATGTGTTTGTCGACAAGAGTATGTTTATCCATAGGTATATGACTGACCACGAGCGAAGTATACTCCATAGATACCTGCATGAAAATACAACTGCAGCAGATCTAACCAGAAGCCTGCTTTTCCTGAGCAAGCTGCTCTACAGGCCCTTTGGCAAGCCCGTCTATGTACTCATCGATGAGTATGATACCCCTAACAGTGCCTAGCTATCGTTTAAAGATGGTCCAGGCGATTTTGAACAAGTATTACAGCTATTTCGGGGAATCTTTGGGGCTACCAAGAGCGATCCCTATCTCGAGCAGGGGTTAATCACGGGC
>JBCCHM010000076.1:0-4051 GCA_039028755.1 Bacteroidota bacterium
GCGCTAGCTCAGCAGACTATCAGCCACTTACAGAAAAGTAGCCCCATCTATACCAAGCAAGTGTCCTTAGTAGCTTTAAGTAGCTTATACAAAACGCTCTTCAAGTCACACTGCCTAGAAGAAGACATCATACAGTACCTACTAGATAGTCTAGCACTCCTAGCCCCGCACCTCTTCCAAAAAGTAGCTCCCGTGTTATCTACAGAAAAGGAGGCGTGGTATCAGCTCCATCAGCAACTTAGTAAGCTTCAGCAAGTGCTAGTACAGCTTCCAGCTAAGGAAGCCTTACAAGATTTTATTCAACTATTTCGGCAGTTAGCAACCCCTATACAGCTATCTCTTAACAGAGAGTCACTAGAAGCTATCCAAGTGCTACCCATGTGGGAGACTAGCAATCTAGACTTTGACAATGTATTCATACTAGGTATGAACGAAGGTACTTTCCCTACCAGTACTACCCAAGGCTCTTTTATTCCGTATAACCTCCGTAAAGGCTATGGCCTACCTACAGCTGATACGTTTCAAGCTTCGCTAGGTGCCTATTACTTCTATAGGCTACTCCAGCGCTCCCAAAACATATACATTACTTACAGCACCAATGGGAATCAAGGAGAAATGAGTCGCTACCTTTGGCAGCTCCTCTATGAGGCTGACCTGTCTATTGAAAGACGCTTTGTAGCTCCTACTATCCAAGTCCATACCGCTAGCCCTATTATTATTAAGAAAGATGAGCTAGTGCTACAAGCACTAGATAAGTTCATCATAAAGCCTGGCGAAGAACCCCATAGGCTAACGCCCTCTGCCCTCAATACTTACTTAGACTGTAGCCTTAAATTTTATTTTCGATATATAGCTAACCTTCTAGAAGCCCCCCAGATACAAGAAGGTATCAATGCTATGCTCTTTGGTAGCTTACTCCATAAAGTCATAGAAACACTATATACACCCCTAGTGCAACAAAAGCCACACCAGTTTATTCAGCAAGAAGACATAGCAGCGCTGAATCTCCAGGTAGTGCAAGCGGTGCAAGCTACCTTTGCGCGTACGCTTCATCAGGGGAAGCAAGAGCTTATAGCTTTACAGGGGCAGCATGCTATAGCACAAGAGATCATAACCAAGTTAGTACAGAAAATTTTGGAAGTCGATAAGGCTTACGCACCTTTTGAGCTCATAGGACTTGAAGTAGGACGTACTGAGCTGCTAGGTATGGACTTTGAGCTTGACCATGATAGAATCATCGGACTGCGGGGCACTATTGATAGAATTGACCGCAAGGAGGGGACTATCCGCGTGCTGGACTATAAAACTAGTATTGATGAAAAGAAGATAGAGCACATAGCATCTCTCTTTGACCGGCACACTCATAACCGAAGCAAAGCAGCTTTTCAGACACTCTATTATGCATGGCTCTTTAAGTACCAGGGTGCCTCTTCTCATAAAATTTTACCAGGCATTATCAATACCAGATCGATTTTTAAGTCAAAGTTTGACCCACGCTTTTCAGTCAAGAAAGCAGGAAAGTATACCTACATCGAGGACATTACACCCTACCAAGCTGCCTTTGAAGCAGGGTTACGCTCAGTCCTAGATGAGCTATTAGCACCTGCGACACCCTTTATGCAGACAGAAAACGTAGCACAGTGCACCGTTTGTCCCTATCGAGGCATATGCCAACGATACTGATACAAAGCACAGATGATCCGAATCTTTCGGCGCAAACACTGCAGGGCATATATCAATCTGATGTTTCAAACTAGAAAAGCTATGCGTTACTACCTAGTAGCTGGAGAAAAATCGGGAGATACCCATGGCGGTAGGCTTATCCAGGCACTAAGGCAAGCAGATCCTCGCGCTGAATTGAGGTGTTGGGGTGGGGCTTGTATGCAACAAGCAAGTGGCAAAGTGGTTGTTCACTATCGTGAATTAGCCCCCATGGGGTTAGCCTTTTTGTGTAGCCTCAGAAAAATGTTCAAGTACCTGCAGTATTGCCAGAAAGACCTGCTGAACTTTCAACCTGACGTCGTTATTTTAATTGATTATGGTGGGTTTAATCTGCGTGTAGCACGATTTGCTAAAAAATATAATATTAAGACTTTTTACTACATTCCTCCTAAAATATGGGCCTGGAACTATAGAAGGGTATACAAGATCAAAGCCTATGTAGATAGAGTGTTTAGCATCTTCCCGTTTGAGCAAGGCTTATATAAGAAGTATGACTATGAGATAGATTATGTAGGCAACCCCTTGGTAGAGCAGGTAAAACTTCACAAAATAAATCCAAGCTTCTTAGCGGCAAACAAGCTTGATGAGAGACCTATTATAGCCTTACTCCCTGGTAGTCGCGTTCAAGAGGTCAAGAGAATGCTACCAACCATGCTCTCTATAGTCTCTTCCCTGAGTACATACCAATTTGTAGTAGCTGCCACCGCAGATCTACCTGCTGAGCTGTATGAGGAGGCTAAAAAGATAAGAGGAGTCCGGCTCATCTATAACCAAATGTATGATGTGCTAGCCCATGCTTATGCTGCTGTGGTTACTGCTGGTACTGCTACTTTAGAGGCAGCTTTGTTCCATGTTCCACAAGTAGTAGTTTATAGGACAGATGCTTTGACTTATAGGATTGCTAAGTGGCTTGTACAGCTGCAGTATATTGCTCTTGTTAACATCATAGCAGGGAAAGCGGTGGTAAGTGAGCTTATACAGCATAGTTTTAATACACAAGGGTTGATCAAAGCCTTGTGCCAAATTATAGGAGACACAAAACGTAGAAAGTCACAATTAGCCGGTTACCGTAGGATCAAGCAGATGCTAGGCGAAAGCCAGGCTTCAGAACGTACAGCTAGACTCATGGTACGTTATCTTGGCGCTAGATAGCGCTAGGCTGCCTTGAGGATGTCTAGCCTAGCCTTTCCGAGTTGGTTCATAGCATAGGCTTTATCTATTGTCAATTGCTTAGTCTTTTTCTGGGAGGGAAGCTCAAACATAGCGTCAGTGATGATTGCTTCGCAGATAGACCGTAGTCCTCTGGCACCTAATTTAAGCACTAAGGCTTTTTGTACGATGTAGTCTAAGGCATCATCTGTAATTGTTAGCTTGATATTTTCCATATCAAAGAGCTTGGCGTACTGCTTGGTCAGTGCATTCTTAGGCTCAATAAGTATCCTCCTCAAGGTTTTTCCGTCGATGGGGTTGAGATAGCTGACTACGGGCAGCCTTCCTAACAACTCAGGAATTAAGCCATAAGCTTTTAGGTCAGGAGAGGAAACGTATTGTAGCAAATGACTGTCTTGGGCATGGATGTTTTTGGATGCTTTAGTAGTAAAACCCAAAGGCCTTGTGTTGAGCCGTTTACTGATAATTCGGTCGATACCGTCAAAGGCTCCTCCGCATATGAATAGGATGTTCTCTGTATTTAGCTGGATCATCTTTTGGTCTGGGTGCTTTCTTCCGCCTTGAGGGGGGACATTGACAATCGTGCCTTCTAGTAGCTTGAGTAGGGCTTGTTGCACGCCCTCGCCACTGACGTCGCGTGTTATGGAAGGATTGTCACCTTTGCGGGCAATCTTGTCTATTTCGTCAATGTATATAATGCCTTTTTCGGCAGCAGCTACGTCATAATCGGCTGCTTGTAACAAGCGGGTGAGTATATTTTCTACATCTTCGCCTACATAACCTGCCTCAGTCAACACAGTAGCATCTGTCATACAAAAAGGAACTTGAAGGATATGTCTTGCTAAGGTACGTGCTAGATAAGTCTTGCCTGTGCCTGTTTCTCCTACCATGATAATATTAGCCTTCTCTATGCACACTTCATCATCTTGTGCGGGTTGCATTAGCCTTTTGTAATGGTTGTAAACAGCTACTGAGAGGATCTTTTTGGCTTCATCTTGGCCTATAACATATTGATCTAAATGTGCTTTGATCTCTTTGGGCGTAATGAGTTTTGCGTTCTCTGTCCGCTCTTGAGTTGCTGCTTTGTCGATGATTAAGGCAGCCTGTTCAATACAGTGATCACATATATGGGCTGTATATCCAGAGATCATCATGGCCA
>JBCCHM010000077.1:0-4035 GCA_039028755.1 Bacteroidota bacterium
AATTTAGCTAGGTTTAATCGAAGAGGGAATCGCTTCTCTAACTCATGGAGAATGCTTAATGCTAGGTTATTGCTCTTCTTTAATCAGGGTATGATAAATCTATCAGTATAATGTAATTACTCCCGTGGAAAAAGCTAAAGGACAGATTTGCGTAACTTTACTCACATACGGGCGCCCCTAGCCATCATTTAAGAACAATGGGCTGCCATAACACTCTGGGTGATGAGCGCGTAGTGGATAGGTGGCTAGAAAATCCTTATTATCAAATACTTCTCTGCAAAAGCCTCCCTGCAGTGGAAGCAACCTTGTGCCGCTAGTGACTTGGTTTACTTTAGCAAGACATTGTCTGTGGCGCTGGATAGGATAGACAGATTTTTGGGAAGGAGTTTAGTTGAGTCATAGTGGATCGAGGGTATAGGAGCGATGGGAAGGTGGGAGAGAGCGAAGTAATTCTTCCAGGATCTTGTCCAAGCAAGAGTGGTTATGCTGGTCGTCGGGATAAGTTGCGCTGTAGGGGTCATTCAGGTATAGAAGCGTTGATAGGGCATTTGAAATAGGAAGATAGACTGAGGCGGAATTATCAGAAGGGCATGCTGGGCGATAGGTTGAGTAGTCTATTAGCTGGTATAGGGTTCAACCTGAGACTTCTGCTCAGGGAGTTAGATTTTTTCGCTCGTATTTTTGTACTGCACAGTGCCAAAACTCCTAGGCCTAGCTCCCCAAAATTTGTGTTGCGTAGAACCAGCTAGCGTTATTAAGGGCCGACTATGTAGTATTTGGCCTATGTTGGTTGGGATTCGAATATAATACACCACAATGGGACTAGACAATGAAAACAAGTATGGTATGAAGAAGTTAGTGATTCTGGGCGCAGGTGAGAGTGGGACAGGTGCAGCTTTGCTAGCTCAAGCAAAGGGCTTAGCAGTGTTTGTTTCTGATATAGGCACGATTGCCAGCCGTTACAAGCAGGAGCTAGTAGATCATGATATTGCCTTCGAAGAAGGCCAGCATACTTGGGAAAGGGTGCTAGCTGCTGATGAGGTTGTTAAAAGTCCAGGCATTCCTCGTGATATACCCCTTATACAAGCCATCAAGCAAGCAGGTATTCCGATAATTGACGAGATAGAACTAGCGAGTCGCTATACCAATGCCTTTTTAATTGGCATCACAGGGTCTAATGGCAAATCCACCACCACACACCTAACTTACCACTTGCTCCGAGAAGCTGGGCTGGATGTAGGTATAGCTGGTAATATAGGTACTAGTTTTGCTAGAAAGGTTCTAGAGATTGAGCACAAATATTACGTGCTAGAGATTAGTTGCTTTCAGTTAGAAGGTGTATATAATTTAAAGGTTGATATTGCTTGTTTACTGAATATTACACCTGATCACCTAGACCAGTATGGCTACCAGCTAGGTCCGTACGTACAGGCTAAGTTTAGGATATTGCGCAATATGACTAACCAAGGGCACTTTATCTATATACAAGATGACGGATATATACAGAATTATGTTCAAGCTAACCCTATAACCCCCACTAAGCATCTTATCTCGCTAGCAACTAAAACAAGGCAGGGGGCTTATGAGCAAGACGGATATTTGCATTTTACGCTTAGCGATCATGTCTTTCAGCTACCAATAGATACGCTCAAGCTACCAGGTAGGCATAATCGCGTCAATGCCATGATGGCTATTGCTGTAGCTAGCTTGTTAGGCGTTACACCAAGTGCTATCGCATCTTCTATACAAACCTTTCAGGGTATACCACATCGCATAGCATGGGTAGCTGAAGTACAGGGCGTCAACTACTATAATGACTCTAAAGCTACCAATATAGAAGCAGCCTATGCTGCACTAACTAGCTTTGATCAACCCATCGTTTGGATAGCTGGCGGCAAGGACAAAGGCAATGACTATACATCACTCCAGCCACTAGTAAAAGAACGCGTCAAAGCACTTATTTGTCTAGGACGAGATAATAGACCTTTGCGCCAGGCTTTTCAGAGGGTAGTATCCCCTATTTATGAGACCCAACAAATGGAAGAAGCCGTTAGAATAGCCCTATTATTGGCTCAGCCTGGTGAGGTAGTTTTACTATCACCTGCTTGTGCTAGTTTTGACTTATTCAAAAATTTTGAAGACCGGGGAGAAAGTTTTAAAAAAGCTGTGCTTCAAATAAACCAGCACCTCAGTAACTAAATAAGCGCATAAAAATGTCTCAGTGGCTTAAAAATAATCTCAAGGGCGACCCTGTTATATGGGGTATTGTATTCCTATTATCTATCCTGAGCATCTTGGCTGTGTATAGTGCTACGAGCTCTTTAGCCTATCGACAAATGAAGGGCAATACAGAGTATTACTTGATCAAGCATGCTTCGCTGATGCTGGCTAGCCTGGTGGCCATGTGGGTAGCCCACCAGATTGATTACCGCTATTATGCAGGTATAGCTCGGATAGGGCTTTGGGCTTCTGTACCACTATTGCTGATCACTTGGCGGTATGGGCTTAAGCTCAACGAAGCTTCTCGCTGGCTTACTGTTCCTGTTATCAACAAGGCTTTTCAACCTGCTGATTTAGCCCAACTCGCATTGATAGTGAGGGTAGCTAGCATACTGGCCAGGCAGCAGCAAAGCATACAAAACTTGAAGCAGACACTAGTGTCTATATTAGTTTGGTGTGGAATTATTTGTGGGCTGATTGCGCTGACTAACTTGTCTAGTGCTTTGCTACTATTTCTTACTTGCATGCTGCTTATGTTCTTTGGTAGTATACCCATTAGGTACTTGGCTATACTAAGTGCCATAGGAGTTGTAGCAGTCAGCCTAGCTATGGGTGTAGGCCAAAGAGGGTCAACTGCCTTAAATCGCATTAAGGCTTTCAGACAGGAAGAATTACCCTTCCAAACAGAGCAAGCTTACATTGCCATTGCTACAGGAGGGGTATATGGTAAAGGACCAGGCAAGAGCACACAAAGGAATTTTTTACCTCATCCTTATTCAGACTTTATTTATGCTATTCTAGTGGAAGAGTATGGGCTGGTAGGTGGTCTAGCTGTCATGTTGCTTTACCTCTTCCTACTCTATAGGAGCATCTATAATGTAGCTATAAAAAGTCAGAGCTATAGAGGGTTATTATCAGCAGGTCTAAGTTTTGCTTTAGTACTACAGGCTATGGTCAATATAGGCGTTGCTGTAGGCTTAGGACCTGTTACTGGCTTACCCCTACCTTTTATTAGTATGGGAGGAACCTCTCTCTTATTTACAGGTATCTCGTTGGGCATTATCGTGAGTGTCAGTAGAGGCGAAATCGATCAGAGCATTGAGTGGTTAACCCAACAATCCAGGCAGTCTAGGTTCCAAAATGCCTACAGAGCCTTTATATAAAGTACCTTATACGTAGAGACTTGCTGTCGGGTAGATTAAGGTCTGTAGCTATATCCTGTGAGAAACTACTTCCCAAACTACTCTTTAGGTAGTTCCGACTCAGTCTATGATCTGATTGCAGGTGTCCTATTATTGCTTCTATGGCTGAGCGGTCTGCAGCGCAACTTATGCTGACAGTAGGTATAAACATACTTACCTAGATAACTTCCTGGACCTCTATAGCCACAGTCCACTATAACCCGAGGAAATTTTTTCCCAAACATACCCTCTATCGAGTAGAGTTCTTCTTACAATTTGCACTTAATATGCTGTTATAACGTGGAACCAGAAATCAGCCCTGCAAGTGTTTAGGCTAACTACTTCGTAATACCGTAGTCTGCAAATTGTATCAAGATTAAACTTTTAGAGTGATTAATTTTTCTGTCATAGAAAGCCCCACCTTAGCGGGGCTTAAGTACCATAGCAGCAATAGAAAGCCCCGCCTTGGCGGCGGCTTAAGTACTATAACAGTAAACTAATGAAAGCTACTCAAGGCTAACATTTGTAGCATTTGATCCTCGGTCTGTTTCTACAGTTTGAAAAGTTACTTTGCAACCCTCTTTTACCGCGAGATCTCTAACATCGTCATGTAGTGCTGATACGTGTACAAAAT
>JBCCHM010000078.1:0-4007 GCA_039028755.1 Bacteroidota bacterium
ACTATGGCAGTTTCTCCTACCTTCTTCCCTAGTAACCCTTGCCCAATAGGAGATGCTATAGATATTTTCCCTGCTTCGAGGTCAGCTTCTTCCTTAGAAACGAGCATGTAGATAGCCTCTTGCTCGTACTTTTTGTTCTTTATCCTCACCTTAGATAGAATAGAGACAATAGCTGTATTAATATCTTCTTTAGCAATCACCCTAGCGCTAGCAACTACTTGCTCTAGCTGGGATATTCTACGCTCTAATAGCTCCTGTGCTTCTTTAGCTGCTTCATATTCAGCATTTTCGCTTAAATCACCTTTACCTCTAGCGTCTGCTAGCTGCTCTGCCACATCGGCTCTTCCTGCAGTCTTCAGCCTGCTTAGCTCATCTTTAAGCCGCTGCAGCCCTTCCTTGGTATAGTAGGATACTCTTTCCATAAATATGTAATCTATCTGTTTCTTAGTTTCAATACCTCGTACTATCGCTGCTGACTTTACGACCAGAACGACAAGGGTCTAATTTTATTTTTGTGGTGTAGCGTTACAAAATTGCTTGATCTACTGGCTTTTTAAGTCAGTAGGTAAGCAGGAGAGTTATAGACTAAGTATAGCATAAATCATTGACTAGTAACGAGAAGTAATATAAAGCTTCCTATAGCAAACCAAAATGTATAAGCATTTATAGTAGGGATAATGACGAATTGGAGCTGCATACCTACTGCCATCAAGGCGATAGTTATAGCAATGATTCGCAACTTTAGCCTTGTTTTTGGGCTCATACTTTTGCGCTTAACTTCGTCCCCAAATATAGCTAAGTCAACAATCTCGCCCAAAGCAGTACGCGCTGATAGTAAAAACAACAAAACATAGTGGCTACTATAGGTCTAGATATTTTACAAGCTCAACGCTTGCTCAAAGCAGGTAAGCTTGTAGCCATTCCCACCGAGACAGTCTATGGACTAGCTGGTAATGCTTATAGCGAGGAAGCTGTGCTAAGGATTTTTAGCGTCAAGCAACGTCCTAGCTTTGATCCTCTTATTGTGCATGCTAGTTGTATAGAACGCATAGAAGACTTTGTAAAGGACCTTCCTACTGAAGCTCAGCAGCTTGCACGACATTTTTGGCCAGGTCCTCTGACACTACTGTTGAAAAAGAAGGCTAGCATTCCTGCTACCGTTACTGCGGGTTTGCCTAGGGTAGCGGTCAGAATTCCTAGCCATCAGCTTACACTGCGGTTGCTCCAAGCACTGCCTTTCCCCCTAGCAGCACCAAGTGCTAACCCGTTTGGCTACATAAGCCCTACTACTCCCCAGCACGTCAATAATCAGCTAGGTAATAAGATACCCTATATTTTGGCTGGTGGCGCATGTAGTATAGGCATTGAGTCTACGATTGTAGGCTTCGAGCAAGGAAAGCCTACAATCTATCGGCTAGGTGGTATAAGTGTAGAAGCTATCGAGCAAGTTATTGGACCTATTACAGTAGCTGATTATACCACTGCTTATCCACAAGCACCTGGCACGCTAGTGCGGCATTACTCTCCTCAGAAGCGTCTGGTAGTTGGTGACATTCCAGAGCTTATCAAACAATACAACCACCAGCGTATAGGCATACTAGCTTTTGATCAATACTATACAAACATTGACCCTAGGTATCAGGTTATGCTAGCACCTTCTGCTAGGGTGGAGGAAGCTGCTCAAAACCTCTTTGCTGCCCTAAGGCAGCTCGATCAGCTACCTATTGATCTTATATTAGCCGCTCGTGTGCCCCATATAGGAATAGGAAAGGCTATCCATGATCGCCTAAGAAGGGCTGCATCGGGGTGATTGATAGACTCGGTTATGTGATTGATGGAAGCTAGGCTGTAGCAATAGCTTCGATAATATAATACACGCATAAGCCTATGAGGCATATCCAAACGTATAACTTTAAAGGTAAGAAGGCTCTGGTTAGGGTAGACTTTAATGTTCCACTTGATGCTAATTGCCAAGTGATAGATGGTGTAAAGATTAGCCGAACTATTCCTACTATTCGCAAGGTGTTGGATGATGGCGGAGCGGTTATTCTAGTAACACACCTAGGTAGACCGAAGCAAGGGTATGAAGCGTGCTTTTCGCTCCAGCATCTTGTCTCTCATCTAGCTAATAATTTAGCTACTTCAGTAATTTTTGCCCATGATTGTATAGGTCCTGATGCGCAAGGCAAGGCCAAGCAGCTTCGTCCGGGGGAGGTATTGCTACTAGAGAATGTACGTTTTCATCCAGCAGAAGAGCAAGGAGATAGGGAGTTTGCTCAAGCACTAGCTGCCTTGGGTGATGTATATATCAACGATGCTTTTGGTACTGCTCATCGGGCACATGCATCTACCACAGTAGTTGCTCAATGCTTCCAAGATAAGCTAGCAGGCTATCTCCTACAGGAAGAGATAAGTAACGTTAATAGGGTATTAGCAGGGGCTCAAAAGCCTTTTACAGCGATTATAGGAGGAGCTAAAGTTTTAGACAAGATCCAGGCGCTGGAGTGCTTGCTAGATAGGGCAGATCGCTTGCTCATCGGTGGTGGGGTAGCTAACACATTCCAGCAAGCCTTGGGTGGGCAGCTCGGGAGCTCTTTAGTAGAAGAAAGCCAGCTAGGCACTGCCTTACACTTATTAGAGCAAGCCAAACACAGGCATACTAATATAGTATTACCTACTGATGTGGTAATAGCAAATCAATTGGATGATCAAGCTCATACTACTATTGTAGCTAGTAACGCTATCCAAGATGGGTGGATGGCACTAGATATTGGTCCTCAGTCGCAAGTAGCATTTGAGCAGTTCATTCAAGACTCCAAAACTATTCTATGGAGTGGTCCTATAGGTGTCTTTGAGATACCAAGCTTTAGCTATGGCACCCGGTATGTAGCAGCAGCTGTGGCCCATGCTACTAGACAAGGGGCTTTCTCACTTATAGGAGGGGGAGACTCTGCTGCTGCTATTAAAAGCTTGGGCTACAGTAACCAGGTTTCTTATATTTCTACAGGTGGGGGTGCTTTGCTAGCCTACCTAGCTGACCAAACTTTACCTGGTATAAGAGCACTGAGCTAAAAGCGTACTATCAAGATATACCTCATTATCAAAAAATGTCCTAATATACTAACTTTCCATACGCTAAATGGCTATTTGAAATTCCAAGGATTCAGCTATAAGCTAGCATATGCTGCCAGCAACATGATTCATACCTCAATGCTTCTTTGTTCTAGAGCTGAGCTAATCCAAGCACTGTTATAGCTAGTGCGCTCACATAATTTTCTAACCGCCATCCTACCAGCAAGCCTTAATTAAGTCTGCTAGCCAGGAAAGCGCATCTTATAGGCCACTGCTACCTTACCTTGGCTAATGTCGGCCAGCTTACCCTTCAGTAAGCGCCTCTTGAGCGGACTAGCGTAGTCAATATGTAGCTTCCCATTGAGATGATCATACTCATGCTGAATCACCCTAGCTGGCATATCTGTCAGCTCTTCTTCTTGGCGCTGCCAGTTTGTGTCAAAATAAGTAACCACTAGCCGCTTAGCTCGAGGCACTTCCACGCTAATATCAGGTATACTAAGGCAGCCTTCTTCGTGATATTGCAGTATACCAGCGCTATCTAGCTGTAGAGTTGGGTTGATGTATACTTTTCTGTACTTGCTGCTTTGCAGCTTTGCTTCCATAAAAGGACTTAAGTCCACAACAAACAAGGAAATAGCCTTACCTATCTGTGGAGCAGCTAGCCCTACCCCTCTTGCTTGAGCCATAGTAGCTAACATAGCCGCTGCTAGGTGCTTTACATCAGTACCCTGTTCTATGTTTACTGCTCTTTTTCTAAGCACAGGGTCACCATAGGCAACAATGGGGTAAGTCATGCTAAGCTACGCTTATAGCTAGTTAAAAAAGACTGAAGTATGATAGTGGCACTAAGCTTATCTAGGTTAGCTTTATTCCGCCGATCCTTTTTTCTAAAGCCCCCCTCAATCATCCCTGCCAGAGCTAGCTTAGAAGTG
>JBCCHM010000079.1:0-3924 GCA_039028755.1 Bacteroidota bacterium
ATTTTATACTGATACATATTCTCATTGACTTTTCCTATCAGCTACTTAGCACAGCCAGCCTCACAATACACACCTTTGTCCCTACAAGCAGTGCTTTTACATGCTTGATTGCCTAAATATTGTCTCATATCCTCACTGCTTTAGTAAGCAGTTAAAACAGAAGCGTAAGTAACGTCATAATAATTGTGTAAGATCTATATCTCGTATCTGTATATGTTTTAACAAAAAAATGACACAATACTAAGAAAAACAAACTAGACAAGCTTAGGTCGAGAGTAGGGTGCAAAACGACCTGGTTAATAGCCTGCAACATCAAGAAAACCGTTTCCTTCGATCACTTTGCCTTTTCTACTCTAGAAGGCCTCATGCTTCTTGAGAGAGAAGAATACCGAGGGCGTTAACATAGCAGTGCAGTAATCTAGATGAGCTGTAGCATACAGCAGTTAGGATAGGCCATGATTCATATTCGATCACTGTTATATTAACACCCTCCAAGATTGTCCTAAAAATACACAACTAAATTTGACGTTATCATTATATAAGTACTTTTTAATAGGCTGTATGAAGAGGTTTTTATGCGCTTTGGCAACAGTCTTACCTTATGATTCTGGAGATGCTGGATCAGTATGTTTGCCACGGGCTATGTATAAAGCACCTATTAGCGCAATGAGTAAGATTATCCCTACTAACTCTAAAGCCAACGCGTAATTGCCTAGGAGTTCGAGGCCTAGGGTAGCTACTGTGCTTTCTACGTAGCTTTGTGGTAAGGCAGGCTGTGGTAATGGCGCTGTGGTAAACCACAGGAATGATCCTAAGCTGAGGATAAGTACTGCTACTATGGCAAGAGTAGTAGCTAGCTTAGTTTGTTTGGAAGCTAGGTTATTGTTTGGTTTAAGTAGCATAAGGCTGAATAGAACGATGAGCAATACGCCACCGCCATATATAATGATGTATACAACGGCTAGAAAGGCTGCTCCTTGTAAGAAATAAATACCAGCTAGGCTTACAAGCGTGATGAGGAGGCATAGGGCTGCATAGAGTATGTTGTGGGTGACTAGTATGCACAATGATGCTGTTGCGACAAGGAACGCTAAGACGTAGTATAGAATACTAATAGGCATAGGAGGCAGTTAACTTTCAGCCTGTCCCTAGCTACCCTTTTCAGAGGAAGGCTGCAGCGGGATACAAAATTAACTAGGCAGGGCTGGGTGTAGTAGCGTGCTTGGCTGCTACGTGCTCGGCCCATACTTGTTTTTGAGTAGCTATCTCTTGGGCTGTCATCGTCGCAAAGCCTATCCTATGTTCTGCAACGTCAAATACACTAAAGTCATACTCAGGGGTCATGGTAAGGCACTCAGTAGGGCACACAGTAGTGCATAAGCCACAGAAACAGCACTTAGCCATGTCAATATCAAACCGGGCTGCATAAATGCGCTTGGTCATACCATTACTAGTCTTCCCTATAGCAGTAGGAGATAGGATGGCTTCTATTTCTATACAGTCCACAGGACATACTTTAGCGCATTTATCACACACAATACAATCATCTATCTCATTATGCAGTTTATAGCGTCCGCGGTCAGGTACAGGTGATCGTTCGTGCGGGTATTGTAGGGTTACAGCGCTTCCTTGCTGTAGCAAATAGCTCTTGTGTACTGTAGCTGCAGATGACGTGCTGGGAGCACTACTAAATAGGTGCTTCCAAGTGAGCTGGAGTCCCTGCCACAGGGTAGTGATACTTTGTTGTATTGCTTTCCAATAGTTCTTTTGTCGCTTCATCAATAATGGTTTAGCTATTGGGCTGTATGCTCACAATATAAGTAATTGCCACCACAATGTGATGAGTAATAGGAGCAACGCAGCAGGGGTTAGGTATATCCAGCATAAGCGCATGAGTTGGTCGAGACGCAAGCGCGGAAACGTCCATCTAATCCACATTTGTATTAAGATAATGAGTATAGCTTTAGTAAATAACCAAAAACCTGCCCATAAGCTGCCTACTAGTGTGCCAGGGTAGCCACTAGTCCATATAGCTAGCTTAAGAGGGCCTAGGTTGGGGAAAGGTGTATTCCAGCTTCCTAAAAACAGGATCGTACCCAACAGGCTCATCAGGAGCATCAGGGCGTACTCAGAGAGCATCATCCAAGCCCAATATAAGCCTGAGTATTCGGTATGGTAGCCTCCAATCAGCTCTGACTCGGCTTCAGTTAGATCAAAGGGTGCTCTACTACAAGTAGCTAATGAGGTTATAAAGAAAATAACATAGGCTAGGCAGAGACAAGGCATGCGCAAGATATTCCAAGCAAATAGCCCTCCCCATTGAGCAACGGCTAGTCCTCTGATCCCTAAGAAATAGCTAGGCTGGGCTGGTGGAGCCATCGATTGCCAGACACCTTGCTGGTAGGAAATAGCCTGGAGATCTAAGGTCTGGCTAACTACGATCACACAAAGGATACTAAGGCCTAGGGGGATTTCGTAGGAGATGAGCTGGGCAGCAGCGCGCAATGCTCCCAAGCGGGCATACTTGTTGTGCGAAGCCCAACCTGCTACTAAGATACCTATAACTTCTAGCGAGGCCATGGCTAAGAGATAGAGTGCACCCGTAGCAGTGGGTGCTCCTGCCCAGGTACTTGTAATAGGGAGTACAGCAAAGGCAGCTAAGACTGTGGTGAAGATCCAACCTGGGGCTAGCACAAACAGCTTTTTATCGGCAGCTGTGGGGATAATGGACTCTTTTTGCAGCAGTTTGAGTAGGTCAGCCACGGTCTGCAATAGGCCTTTATAACCTACCTCCATAGGCCCTAACCGATCTTGTATAAAGGCTGCTATCTTTCGCTCAGCATACACGGCAAAAAGTATAAAGACCAACAAAAAGGGCAGGTAGAAGTAGACAGTAGGCATGCTGGTATTAGGCCAATCCATTGCTGACAAATTTATAAAGAGGCATGGGTTACGAAATACAAGCTATACAGCCAGAATAGGTCAGGTTATTAGGTGAACTTCCTGACCAAAGAGGTGCTTGGTAGCTTCTTGAAAACCTGGGGTAAGCTTGGTAGCTACGAACTGATCGCGATGGATAGGATTGCCTGGATTGATGAGCTGGCGGCTAATAAGTAAAGTTTTGAGCGATGCTGCTAGTAGGTCAGCCCCATCAATAATCTCTATCTTGTTTTTGTAGCAATGTGCTATCTGCTTTTTAATAAGCCAATAGTGTGTACAGCCTAGTATCAGAGCCTGAATTCCAGTGAGCTGTGGATGAGTTAAGTAGCCCTTAAGCACTTTCTTTGGGAAGCTCCTTGCTTCAATCATAGGTACCAGCTGGGGTGTAGCTAGGGCCTTTAGGTGTATACCTGCTTGTAAGGCATAAAATTTTTGAGCGTATAGGTTTGATTGTATAGTATAGTTTGTGCCGATCAGGCCAACTGTTTTTCCTGTATAGTGCTGTTTTACATAGCAAACTACAGGATCAACCACATTCAAAACAGGTACATGAGGGCCAACATAGTCCTGTAATGCGTCAGTTACAGCAGCAGTAGCTGTATTACAAGCGATCACTATCACCTTACAGTTTTGGCGTAGCAGTAGGCTACCTATGGCCTGGGAATAAGTCTGTAATTGTACAGTTGTTTGCTCGCCATAAGGCAAGTGGGCTGTGTCTCCTACATAATAAAGCCGCTCGTAAGGCAGTAGGTTCTTAATCGCGCGTGCCACTGCTAGCCCCCCTACGCCACTATCAAAGATGCCAATAGGCCAATAAGCTTGCATAGTTATATGGCGGTATCAGATAGGCCCGAAGCGTAGCAAAATTGTGGAGTATATCCTGTTAAAGCCAATTTAGAGGTATGATTAGATAAGGTGCTACCTATGGCCTGGGCATAAGTCTATAATTGTACAGTTGTTGCTCGCCATAAGGCAAGTGGGCTG
>JBCCHM010000080.1:0-3918 GCA_039028755.1 Bacteroidota bacterium
CAGTGTAGGAATTATGATAGCTGCTATGATGATGATTCCTCCCATAGTAGGTGTATTACCTTTCCCTACCTGTCCTGCTAAGCCTAGTGCACGTATACCTTCTTGAATTTGCTTTTTTTGGAGAAAGCCAATTAACCATTTCCCTAAAAGAATAGTAATGAGTAAGGAAAGTACCGCTGCAGCTGCAGCCCTGAAGGAGATATATTTAAAAACGCCGGTACCAGGTATGTCAAATGCTTCATCTATATATCTAATGAGGTAGTAAAGCATTGCTGCAGAATCTATCTTTATAGCTAACTTATGTAAGGTACGCTATTGTCTCTTAGCGAAACCCTCTACTGACGAGTCATACAATACTAGAATTTAGCTACAGACACTGACTTTGTCAAAATCTTCAAACGAAGATATATTTGTAGCATTGTAAGTACGTAGCGTAACTATAGACTACAAAAATATGAAACTAGCCAACAAGCCCTTCATCTCACTGTATCGCTTAGCTATAAACCTACTAATCCTGATGATTCAAAGTTGCGTTCTAATAGGAATAGGCAATGACGATCAGGGTGAAGCCAGAGGTGTACCAGGTCGATCGGGCTGGAAAATGACTACCCCCTTCAATATGGTTTTTGTACCAGGAGGCTCGTTTATGATGGGAGAAGTCGATGATGATATAGCCACAAAAATCACCCCAAACAGACAAGTAACCGTGAGCGATTATTTTATGGATGCTACTGAAATTACTAACAACCAATACCGTCAATTTATAGACAATATGCTAGAAGAACCACCCGATACTGTTGATGAAGAATTCGTTATGGCCAAGCTGTATCCAGATACAAATGTTTGGCGCAATGACGTCGCCCACCATATGGCAGATCCCGTATTAGAAAACTACTACGACCACCCTGCTTATGATAACTACCCTGTTGTGGGCATTTCGTGGGAAGCGGCTAGGTATTTTGCAAAATGGCGGACAGCATATCTCAACGAATACAGAGAAAAGAAAGGACTTCCACCTTATCCTAGTTTCAGTCTTCCTAGTGCAGCACAATGGGAGTACGCAGCTAGGGGAGGTAAAGAATTGGCCAAGTACCCTTGGGGTGGGCCCTATATAAGGGATCATGAAGGTAATTTGCGTGCTAACTTTAAATCAGGTAGAGGCAACTACAGCGAGTGCGGGCATACTTATACATCTCCTGTAAGATACTATGCACCTAACGATTACGGCCTATATGATATGGCTGGAAACGTAGCAGAATGGACTCTAGATGCTTACAATCCTGCATCTGTCTCTTACATATGGGATTTAGATCCTGTATACCTAGACGATACGCAGCCTATGAAAATAACAAAGGGAGGCTCTTGGAAAGACATCTCACGCTTCCTACAAACAGGAGCAAGCGATTACGAACACAAAGACTCAGTCAGGTCTTATATAGGCTTCAGGTGTGTAATCCCATACATCGGTAGCAAAGAATAGCATTATAATAACTACAAATAATCAGCATATGGCTAGTGGACTGACCTCTAATAATGATTGGGTAACAAAGTTTTATAAAGTAATAATGCCCAAAATCTATGGCATAGGTGCTGCTATAGTTATAACTGGAGCTATGTTTAAGCTACTCAACTGGCCTGGAGGAGGCCTGATGTTAGGATTAGGTCTCACTACAGAGGCAATTATATTTTTTTTAAGCGCCTTTGAGCCCCAAGCAAAAGAATTAGATTGGACCAAGGCCTACCCCGAACTACTAGAAGGCTATGAAGGCGCATCCACTCCTAGACTACAACCCATCAACTCGCTTGGAGAGAAACTAGACGCTATGTTTGCTCAAGCAAGAATAGATGCTACACTAATAGAAAGACTAGGCCAAGGTATGCAACGCCTGGCTGACTCCGTGGCTCAAATAGCCAACCTGCCTAGTGCCGCAGAGGCTACAGAAAAATACACTGCTAATGTAGAGAAGGCCTCAAAGGTACTGGAAAGTATATATTCAGTCCATGAAAATGCACTAGGAGCTATACACAAGCTAGCTGATGCATCACAAACTACGCGGGATTATCACGAACAAATACAAAATCTTACAGATACCCTAAGCGCCCTTAACACGACCTATAAAGAGGAGCTGCAAGAAGCCCAACTACGCTCTAAGACAGCAATAGCAGTACATACCAGTATTGCGGAATCTATGAACAAGATGCAAGATGCGGGTGCCGAGACGGAGAGATTTAAACTAGCACTCTCTCAGCTCAATGAAAAGCTCGCTTCTCTAAATAGCATATATGGGAATATGCTCACAGCACTGAAAAGCTAAACTTCATACCATACTCATAAAAAACCTATAAATGCTATGGCTGCCGAGAGACTAAGTGCAAGGCAAAAGATGATCGGGATGATGTACCTAGTGCTCACAGCGCTGCTAGCACTGCAGGTGAGTAGTAGCGTATTAGACAAATTCATCTTGATCAATAAAAGCCTAGAAAAAAGCATCTATACACAAGATAAAGAGAATATGGTAAGGCTAGAACGTATCAAAACCACTGTGCAAGAGACTGGCAATAGAAAAAAAGACGTTGAAGTCCTAAACAAAGCACTTAGCATCAGAAAAGAAGCCCAAAAAATCATAGCCTATATAGATACACTGAAGCTCCAGCTAGTTGAGCTAACAGGAGGGAGAGATCCGGAAACAGGCCGCCCAAAGGGACTGAAAGATGATTCAGCAGTAGCCAAGATAATGTGTAACGATAAGAAGGCTGATGCATTAAAAGCTTTACTTAACGGCTACACACAGTATTTATCTGAAACAATTGGAAAGCAATACAGTAATATAGCCTTGGATGCTAAAGATAGCGAACTATTTAAGCACGATCCCAACCAACACTCCAAAAGTTTTGCAGCCCTCAATTTTGACAAGACACCTTTAGGAGCAGCACTAGCAACACTGAGTCAGTTTGAGACAGACGTTGTATATGCAGAAGCAGATGCCCTAGATATCCTGTCAAGGAGTGTAGGTGCTGATGATGTTAAGCTTGATAATATCTTCCCTTTAGTTAAACCCCAATCCAATATTGTAGCCGCAGGAGCAAAGTACAACGCAGAGCTATTTTTAGCAGCCTCCTCTTCTGCTGTTGAGCCTGAAATGACTATCGATAATAAAAAAATACCTGTAGAATCAGGAGTAGGTAAGATATCATTCTTAGCAACTCCAGGTAAATACGGTCGAGACGGATTGGCTAAGAAAAACTTTAGAGCCGCTATAAAACTAAAAGTTCCTAATGGAGATTCTACCTTTGTTAGTAATGTAGAGTACTTTGTAGCCAAGCCTGTTATTCAAGTGCAATCTGCAGCAGTAACAGCTTTGTATCTTAATGCTGGCAATGAACTCAATATTCATGTACCTGCACTTGGTGCAGACTATAATCCTAAATTTACTGCCATAGGAGCTATTGTTATACCCGGCCAGGGCAAAGGCTTGGTAACCGTTATCCCTACTGCTCGGGAAGTCAAACTGAACGTATATAGCAATAGTAGTTTATTAGATACGCTAGCGTTCAAAGTCAGGACAATACCAAAGCCATCAATACAAGTTACGAGTGGTGGAAAGCCATTGGATGAAAGGCAAGGTATACCTTCGCCAGGTCCCAGGAAAATAGAAGTAAGAGCTCTCCCTGATGAGAGCTTTAAGGCCTTCCTCCCTAAAGATGCACGCTACAGAGTAGCTCAATGGGAAGTCACTCTAGCCCGAGGTAGCCGTCCCATAAAAACAAAAAAAGTAAATAGCCAAGATGTAAGACTAAATGACTTTGCTGCACTAGCACAATCTGGCGATAGAATCGTGATTGAAATAAAAAAAGTAGAAAGACTCAATTTTAGAGAAGAGATAGAAACAGTAACCGTTGGTACAGTCATTCATAACA
>JBCCHM010000081.1:0-3863 GCA_039028755.1 Bacteroidota bacterium
CTGAGGTTCATCAGGTGTTTCATGTTACCTTGCTGGGCCTTTTTCATCATCTTGCGCACATTATCAAACTGCTTGAGCAGGCGATTGACTTTTGGTATGGTGGTACCACTTCCCTTAGCAATCCGTTCGCGACGGCTTTTGTTCAGTATATCTGGGCTAGTACGCTCTTGCGGCGTCATAGAGCAGATAATAGCCTCAAAAGGCTTAAAAGTATCTTCATCAAGGTTAGTGTTCTGGGCAATTTTGCCTGCACCTGGAAGCATACCTACAAGGTCTTGCAGGTTGCCCATCTTTTTGATTTGCTGTATTTGAGCGAGGAAATCATCTAGATTAAACTGGTTCTTACGTAATTTCTGATTAAGTATCCGAGCTTCTTGTTCATCATACATTTGCTCTGCTCGTTCTACCAGCGAGATCACATCACCCATACCTAGGATGCGCTTAGCCATCCTATCGGGATAGAATACGTCCAAGTCGGTCATCTTCTCACCTGTACTGATAAACTTGATAGGCTTATCTACTACTGTACGGATAGAGAGTGCTGCTCCACCCCGGGTGTCGCCATCTAGCTTAGTTAGGACTACTCCATCGAAGCTCAGCTGCCCGTCAAATGCTCGAGCTGTGTTCACTGCATCTTGGCCAGTCATAGCATCTACCACAAAGAGTGTCTCCGCAGGCTTGAGCTCCTGCTTGAGCTCAGTAATCTCGTGCATCATCTCTTCATCAATAGCTAAGCGTCCAGCTGTATCGATAATGACGACTTGCTTCTGAGAAATCTGGGCCTGCTGGATAGCTCGCTGGGCAATCTGAAGTACATTACTGCTAGTAGGTTCTGCATAGACTGCTACACCAAGCTGCTCACCGATTACTTGCAGCTGGTTAATGGCTGCAGGGCGGTATATATCACAAGCTACGAGTAGAACGTCCTTATTTTGATTCTTAAAGTATAAAGCTAATTTACCAGAGCAGGTAGTTTTACCAGATCCTTGCAACCCTGCCATGAGAATAATGGCTGGTTTCCCTGCCAGGTTGATGGCTGCTTGCTGACTGCCCATCAAGGCAGTTAGCTCTTCGCTCACAATCTTGGTAAATAGCTGGCCCGGAGAGACAGCTGATAATACATCTCTACCTAATGCTTTGTCCTTGATAGAGTCGGTGACCTGCTTAGCTACCTTGTAGCTAACATCTGCTTGGATAAGCGCTCGCCTAATCTCTTTGATAGTAGTGGCTACATTGAGCGTTGTGATCTTATTTTTCCCTCTTAGGGTTTTGATAGCACGGTCTATATACTGGCTTAGATTCTCGAACATGGTGTATATTTTTAAAGCAAAACTAGTTAAAACTCCCTAGAAGCTAGGTAATAACCTAGTTAAGATAATAACTTCTTTTAAAGCTTTAAAAAGGTGGCTTAGTGATAAAACCCACTAAGTCCTACCAAAAATTATACTTTTGTGTCCGTTGATGCCTTTGTTTAATGGCTAATCACAACTATACAGAAGCTAGTATTCAGTCGCTAGACTGGCGCGAACACATCCGCCTACGGCCAGGTATGTACATTGGCAAGTTAGGTGATGGCTCATCATATGATGACGGTATTTATGTATTGCTCAAAGAGGTTATTGATAACAGCATTGATGAGTATGTGATGGGCTATGGTAAGCAGATTGATATACAAGTGACAGACCATCGAGTAGTAGTGCGTGACTTTGGAAGGGGTATACCCTTGGGTAAGCTGGTTGAGTGTGTATCGAAAATCAACACAGGCGGTAAGTATGATACCCAATCCTTTCAAAAGTCCGTAGGACTCAATGGTGTAGGTACAAAGGCAGTCAATGCCCTTTCCACCTACTTCCAAGTGCAGTCCTTTCGAGAAAGGAAAGCCAAAACAGCCACCTTTGCACAAGGTAAGCTTGTGCATGAGGCACCTCTACAGAGCACCCAGGAAAAGGATGGCACCTTAGTCACCTTTGAACCAGACGCTACTATTTTTAAGCACTTTTGCTTTATCCATCACTTCATCGAAGAGCAAATCTGGAACTACGCTTTTCTCAATGCTGGGTTAAAGATCTATCTGAATGGTAGAAAATACCTTTCTAAACATGGCCTACTCGATCTCCTGGCACACAAGGCTGATGAAGAGACGCTGCGCTATCCCATCATCCACCTGAAAGGCGTAGACATAGAAGTAGCACTGACGCACAATAGCCAGTATGGGGAGGAGTACTATTCGTTCGTCAACGGACAGTTTACTATTCAAGGGGGTACCCACTTGGGTGCTTTTAAAGAAGCTATAGTCAAGTCTGTCCGCGACTTTTACAAGAAGGACTTTGATGCAACGGATATTCGTGCTTCTATAGTAGGTGCTATTGCTATCCGCGTGCAAGAGCCCGTGTTTGAGTCACAGACTAAGACTAAGCTAGGTTCTCAGCAGGTCAGCCCTGAGGGGCCTACTACACGTAGTTTTGTCAATGACTTTGTAAAGCAAGAACTAGACAACTACCTGCATAAGCACCTTGAAACAGCTGATGCGCTACTCAAACGCATCTTACCGTCTGAACGGGAGCGTAAAGAGATAGCAGGTATCAAAAAGCTAGCTAATGAACGAGCTAAGAAAGCGAGCCTCCACAACAAGAAACTACGCGACTGTAGGGTTCATTATGATAGCAAGCACCAAGATCGGAATGAGACCATGATCTTCATCACCGAAGGTAACTCTGCCAGTGGTTCTATCACCAAGTCACGCGATGTACAAACCCAAGCTGTGTTTTCTCTGCGTGGCAAACCACTGAATTGCTTTGGCTATACCAAGAAACTAGTCTATGAAAATGAAGAGCTCAACCTACTTCAGCATGCCCTTCAAATAGAAGATGGGCTAGAAGGCCTGCGTTATCGCAAGGTCATTATTGCTACAGATGCTGATGTAGATGGCATGCATATTAGGCTCTTGGTGCTTACGTATTTCTTACAGTTTTTTCCTGACCTGGTTCGGAACGGACATGTATTCCTCTTAGAGACTCCTTTATTCAGGGTGCAGAATAAAAAAGAGACGCGTTATTGCTATAACGAAGCAGAGAAACAACAAGCAATGCATGAGCTAGGCAAGCAAGCAGAGATTACACGCTTCAAAGGCTTGGGTGAAATATCAGCTGATGAATTCAAACCCTTCATAGGCGAAAACATCCGCTTAGAGCCTGTTATTCTACAAAAAGATACCCCTATCCAGCAGCTACTGTCTTTTTATATGGGTAAGAATACCCAAGAGCGCCAGCATTTTATCATTGATAACCTCAGCTTAGAGAAGGTCCTAGTAGAAGAAGTAGCTGAAGACTTGGTGGCATACAAGCTCCACTAACTGTATAGACGCACAATTGACACAAGAAATTAACAATCTTGGATAATAGGACTATTATATCCTTGCTCAAATCAACGGCTACGCTACTAGTCCTGCATGGCGCTAATCCATTTCAGGTTAGACACTATAGTAATACGGCACTTTCCTTAGAAAGGATTGATCAAGATCTCTACGCACTAGCGCTAGAAGAACTGAGCAATATAGAAGGCATAAATCAGAGTACAGCGGCCCTCATTCATGAGATCAATACAACAGGCACTTTACAGCGCTGGGAAGGCCTCATGGCTGAAACCCCTCAAGGCGTGCTAGAGATGCTAGAACTCAGAGGTATAGGTCCTAAGAAGGTCAGGACGCTGTGGAAAGAACTAGGCATAGAGCATACAGAAGGTCTATTGCAGGCCTGCGAATCAGGTAAAGTAGCTCAGCTACCTGGCTTTGGCCAGAAAACGCAAGAGGCTATCCAAGAGAGCCTAGCATGGAGAGCCAAGTATCAGGGCAAGTTCCACTATGC
>JBCCHM010000082.1:0-3857 GCA_039028755.1 Bacteroidota bacterium
GCAGCATCCATAGTACCTTCACTAGCCCCTGCTCCAACAAGTGTGTGAATTTCATCGATGAAGAGGATGATCTCACCCTGGGCGTCAGTCACTTCTTTGATGACAGCTTTGAGGCGTTCTTCAAACTCGCCTTTGTACTTAGCACCTGCTACTAAGAGTCCCATATCAAGGGCAATGATAGTTTTGGGCTTGATGCTTTCTGGTACATCTCCATCTACGATGCGCTGTGCTAGGCCCTCTACAATGGCTGTCTTCCCTACGCCTGGCTCGCCTAGTAAGATGGGATTATTTTTGGTTCTTCTAGAGATAATTTGTAACACCCTTCTGATTTCATCATCCCTGCCAATCACAGGGTCTATCTTTCCAGCTTTAGCTAGATTGTTCAGGTTTTTAGAGTACCGCTCTAAAGAACGATACTTGGACTCTGCATTGGGATCTACTACCCTACTGCTCCCTCTTAGTTCTTGGATGGCCTTGATCAGCTGTTTTTCTGCGAACCCTACGTCTTTCATCAGATTACCCACCTTGTCACTGCCTGCAGCTAGGCCTAAGAGTAGGTGCTCTACTGCTATAAAATCATCTTTGAAGACCTTAAGATATGACTCAGCCTTGCTGAGTGCTGTATGGCTATCACTGCTTATATAGGGTTGCTGTCCTGAAGCTTTAGGGTAGCTGTGAATAGCTTCCTCTAGCTTGTCGGTTAATACCTGTTGGTTGATGTGGAGCTTCTTCAGTAAGAATCCGATATTATGCTCATCAGTTTGTAAGATAGCTTGTAATAAATGGCCTGGCTCTATAGCCATTTGCTGATGCTCCTCAGCTACCTTTAAGGCTACTTGGATGGCTTCCTGTGCCTTGATGGTGTAGTTATTTAGGTTCATGATAATTTATTTAATGACAATTGACTGGTCTATTTGAAAGGTACAATTCTAGGACTATTTTTGTTACTTTAAAATTCCTCTGTATTGAGACCGTTACAAAACTGGTGGCTGGTTCCATGGTGAAGGGGCTAGGATTGATAGTGGATTTTTCGGGCCATTTCTTCTATATACCCACGTATTCATAAGGTGTCAATACCTTGGCCTTCAGCCCATTTGCATGATTATATCCTAGCACAAAGCTAGCCAAATGATCCTTAAGGCACTGATGCTTAGGGTGGTAGTAACGTTTTTCTAGGGCTGATTTAAGCAATTCATTCATGCGTTCTACTTGGCCATTACTCCCAATGTATGACACACTTGCCTCAAGCAATCCTCTATAACTATGAGCAACACATACACGCTTAAAGGGATGAGCACTCGTATAGCGATTTGAGATCTATGGCTAAGCTGAGTAGTCTAATTTTTTGTCTAGTGCCACAGCCTAGTAAAGCTCTCAACTCCGACCACCACTTGAATATCACCCAGCGTGGATAGCTAGACTTTCGAGCCAAACGCATACTGCTTTACCAACTTTCCCCTTGGCTATGCAACTCAACCAACGGGCCTTGCTCCTGTATCTTACAAGGCTCTCAATAGCGATGTTCAATAATTTTGACAATGGTTCAAGGCAGGGGTTAGCTGGAAGAAATTGAGGATATTAGTGTCGCAATGGTCAGGGAGGCATAGCAGTCGAGTAATGTTAAGAGAAGAAGAGTTTCTCGCGGCTAATCTACGACCTCTAAACCTAGTCGCTTTTGGAATGAGAGTAGGTTAGGATACTTCTTGGCTAAGTAGTTAAACTTTTCTTGGGCCGTATAGGGTTTCTTTTGTTTGGCTTGTTTGATGAGGGTGCCCTTGATATCAAGGTTTGTATGCTGTAAGTTGGTGTATAAGTAAGCCAGTAAATCCTCCTTAATGTCAGCCAAGACATCTTCCTGCACAGCATTAGTAAACTTCACCAGAATGGTAGCACCCTCTAGTTCAATATCTTGATGAAGCAGCCTGTAAGCTGGAAGCTTCCCACTAGCCTTGAGTTGCTCTGCATAAGCATACCAATACTTCATAACTGTTTCCTTGGTAAGAGGAGGCTGCTGCACTGTGACTGATGCGGCTGCCGGGGAGCTATTATTGGCTTTATTATTAGTTTTTTGACTAATGCTTGCCTTAAGCTGGTCTAGCTGAGGCAGTTTGATAGTGGCCTGCAGGCTATCCTGCTTGGCACTCACTGGTGTAGGTTTAAGATTTAGAGACTTCTGAGAAGTTACACTACCTATATGAGCGTCTTTCCGAAGCTCTGCTGTGGGGATAGGGGAGTTAGGCTGACTTACAGTCACTGGCACAGCTTGCGGAGGTACTGGTTGTGGCTGGGCTGTAGTCACCGAAGGGCTAACGCTAGCTGGATGAAGAACTTGCGCAAGCTCTATTAAAGTTAGCTCTACATGAAGCCGCTTATTTTGGCTACTCTTATAGTGAATATCACATTGATTGACTAAATGAAGGGCGCTCAATAGAAAAGAAGGACTGGCTTGTGCTGCCTGTTCTTGGTATCGCTCTTGGATACTTTTAGCTGCCTCCAGCAACTGGAGTGTAGCCCTATCTTGACAGACTAATAAGCTACGGAAGTGCTCGCTAAGACCTCCTATAAAATACCGTCCATCAAAGCCAGTTCTCAGAATCTCATCATAAAGCAACAAAGCCCCAGGAATATCCCCTTGCAGCAATGCATCTGTCAGTTTGAAATAATATGTATGATCAAGCACATGCAGATTCTCGAGCGTAGCCTGATAGGTTACTTCTTTGCCTGCCCCAAACGTAGCAATCAGGTCAAAGATAGACAAGGCGTCGCGCAAAGCCCCATCTGCCTTTTGGCTAATCAGATGCAAAGCCTCTTCTTCATAAATGATACCCTCTTGGTCAGCAATGTGTTTAAGCTGCTGCACAATAGCTTGCGGCTGTATACGTTGGAAGTCGAAAATTTGGCACCTAGAGAGAATCGTAGGGATGATCTTATGCTTCTCTGTAGTTGCTAATATAAATATAGCATAGCTAGGTGGCTCCTCTAGCGTCTTGAGAAAAGCGTTGAAAGCTGCATGAGATAGCATATGCACTTCATCTATAATGTATACTTTGTACTGACCAGCTTGTGGTGGATAGCGAACTTGCTCTACCAGGCTTCGGATATCTTCTACCGAGTTGTTAGAAGCTGCATCTAGCTCATAGATATTGAATGAGCTATGCTGGTCGAAATTGCTACAAGATTCACAGGCGTTGCACGGCTCTGTACCTGCCGTAATCTGCTGGCAGTTGATTGTCTTAGCCAAAATCCTGGCACAAGTAGTTTTGCCTACTCCCCTTGGTCCACAAAACAAAAAAGCCTGGGCAAGATGGTTATCTTTGATGGCGTTCTTGAGCGTAGTAGTGATGTGAGGCTGGCCCAACACATGACTGAAAACAGTAGGACGATACTTTCTAGCTGAAACAACGAATTTTTCCATAGTTACAAATCTAATGATACTATCTGATTGCTACAGCTAGTATCCAAGTGTATATAGGAAACTGTGCTCTATACCCCATCTATTATGAACAGTAACCCTATGAACAAACTGAACGCCATGTTTCTATATTCACGCAGCTTAAGATATTTTTCTTAAGCTGATGCAGAACCAATGAGGTGCGCATTTTATTTGATTTAACTGATCGCAATTATCTACTTGCTTAGCTATCTTAGTTAAATAGGTGCTAATGTACAGCAGTTTAATTTATAAGGCGAGCCAATAAGGCATAGGATCAACAGTATGTATAGTCCCAGCATATAGTGATGTATTATATTTAAAGTTTGGCCAACAATAATCATAGACCAAATACTACATATTGTCATGCTTGTAAATGTTAAATAATTCGTTGACAGAATTGAGTCCAATTTCTAGGGCCCTAGAA
>JBCCHM010000083.1:0-3820 GCA_039028755.1 Bacteroidota bacterium
GGCCATACAAAGCCTGTACCGGCTTCTCAAAATAGGAATAAGCCTCTTGTTGTAGAGCAGGAGTCCTTACAAGCTATTGCGTCCTCAGTGGACGACCAGCAGGCCCCAAGGATGCGAGAGGGGATTGATCCTAACCACATCAGGTTAGACCAAATAGCTGCTGAGCTAACTAACTTACAAGTTAAGGCTAGTGTGTTTACGGTGGATGTGCAACATTTGGCGGGTCGTTATGCAGGCCATCCCTTAGTGCTTGATAAGCTGCGCACTGGTTTCAAGCTTGCTCCTGATGGCATGCACTTGACAGATCTAGTGCTCCAGACCAGCGGTAGTCAGCTCAAAGGTAGTATCCAGCTTAGCTATGACGCCCCAGCGTCTTTAGTACAAGCTATAGACAAAGTCAGCATGGTAGCCCAACTAGATAAGGTGAAGCTGGCTGCAGAGGAGCTAGGTATCTTTATGCCCTACTTCAAGCAACACCATACTGCTTATACCTTTAGTGGTAAGTTTGTTGGCCAGGTAAATGACTTTTGTGTAGAAGACTTTCAGTTCCGTTTTGGTCAAGCGCATAGCTATCTAGGTGGCTATGCAAGCTGCCAAGGGTTACCTAATCTACAAGAGGCGCTTTTCAACATTCAACTTAAAAGTAGTTGCCTGTACACAGCAGATTTACTGCCTTATGTAGGTGAAAAGCATTATAAAACACTGGAGCAGGCTAGGTTTTGTCAAGTACAAGGCAATTTCGCTGGTTCGCCTAGGAACTTTGTAGCACAAGGTAACTTTGCTACAGGTTTAGGTAAAATCACTACTAAGGTTGAGATGGCTATTGACTCATCCTTACAGCATACCTCCTACAGAGGCACTATTGCTACTGATAGCCTAGCACTCGGAGCATTACTAGGTACTAATACGCTACAGCAGTTGACGATGCAAGGCCAAATAGATGGTGAAGGACTAAGCTTAGCTACAGCTAACTTTCAGCTCAAAGCTGATGTACATAAGCTGAGCTTCAATAATTACGAGTATGAGCACATTCGCACAGATGGTCGGTTTAAGCAAGCATGCTTTCAGGGAAACTTGGCGATTGAAGACCCTAATCTACAGCTGCAAGCTAATACGGCGATAGATTGGGGGAGGCATAAAAAGGAAGTGTGTATGAAAGGTGCTTTGGATAAAGCATCGCTGCAAGCCCTGCACATTACTGACAAAAATGTAACCTTAAGCACTCAGCTAGCGCTTACCCTACAAGGTACTTCATTAGATGACTTTACAGCTGATGCTGCATTCAGTCAGGGTTGTCTTGACCTAGCAGGGAAGCATGTACATATAGATAATTTACATATCCGTAATGGCAGGCATGAGGACTATAGTACCTTAGAGCTAACATCATACCTACTCTCTATACAGGCTGTAGGTGATCTTAAATACGCTGCACTGGCACACGATATCCAGCAGTTTATACAAGGCTATCAGCAGCGCTTAACGTGTTCAGTGCCTACCACCCCAAACTATACTGCCCAGCCTTATGCGTTTACGTATAAAGTGCATTTCAAAGATGTCAATCCGCTGCTCTATGCTTTCATGCCAGAAGTTTACATATCCCCTAATACCACCCTAGCAGGAAGCTTCTCACAAGATCAAGAAGTTGCTTTGGAGCTACACTTAGCTACAGTGGATTCACTTGCCTTTAAGCAAAATAGCTGGGCAAGCACACGGTTGGACTTGACCGCTAGCCAAACAAAAGATGGTAAAAGGATAGCAGCTACAGGCAGGCTTACTGCTGCAAAGCAGTCACGTGGAATCCATAACACCACAGCAAATCTTTTGCTAGATGTTGCCTGGAACGACGACCAGGTAGACTTTAAGAATAACTTGAGTCATCCCGATAATCTCTATCAGCTTAATCTGCAGGGTAAAGCCATTTTGCAGGATGATGCTATCAAAATCAAACTAAACCAAACCGATATTCAAGTGTCAGGTAGCCAATGGAACTTGCATCCAGGTAACCTCATCACACTAGCTAAAGCTCAGATTCGGTTCCAGCATATCGAGTTATACCATGAAGAACAACAAGTAAGCCTAGTAGGTGTCTTATCTCCTGATCTTCATGAAGTGCTACAGCTACAGCTCAAAGATTTTGCATTGAGCAACTTTAATCCACTTTTGGTCAAGGAACTTGCTGGTGTAGTCAATGGCACTGTAATACTACAAGGTACATTGGATAAGCTACTAATTGACAGTGATGTAGCGATACGAGACATTGCTATTGGTGATTTATTAGTAGGAGATTTGCAGGCAAAGGCAGACTGGAATAGCCAAGCTAGACAGCTAAAGATAGCCTGCCAGGTCACACACCTGCAAAGGCCGACAGTACGTATCACTGGCTTTTATAAGCCAGCGGAGTTACACAATAGTTTACAACTAGTGGCTGATTTTTCCGATGCCCCGCTAGCTATGCTAGAACCTTTCGTAGAAGGTCAATTTTCCCAATTGGGGGGTGAGTTAAATGGCCAAATCCACATTCAAGGTAGCCCTGCTAATCCTCAGCTCAGGGGGAATGCCAGCATCACCCATGGAGCAATCAGGATTAATTACTTAAATACCCTGTACCATTGTGATGGAGCCATTACTTGCGCTAAAGATGCTATCCATATCAACGCGTTGAGTCTAGCTGATGGCCAACAAGGAGAAGGCACGCTTCGGGGAACCATCCATCACCAAGCCTTCCAAGAGTTTAGGCTAGAGCTAATAGCAGATGTAAAAAATTTTAAGGGACTCAACACTACTGATAAAGACAACGAGCATTTCTATGGTACTGGTGTTATAAGCGGAAGTGTGGCTTTATCTGGCCCTGTGGATAGGCTAGCTATCGATATAAAAGCTACTACAAAGCCAGGAACGCGATTTGTCATTCCTATTGAGCAATATGGCAAGCAAGTTGCGCATGCAGCTTACATCCGATTTGTAGGTCCTCAGGCTCAGGAAAGCGATACAGTAGCCCAAGCACGATCCGTTACCCTCAAAGGCCTTGCACTAACTATAGACCTAGCGGTAACGTCCGATGCTTGTACAGAAATTATACTTAATAAAGAGACTGGTAATGCAATCAAGGGTAAGGGGCAGGGCAACCTGACGATAAAGGTAGATGCAGAAGGAGCATTGAGCATGACTGGAGACTATGAGTTAATAGAAGGCGAGTATAATTTTTCTGCATATACGGTACTCAGAAAAAAATTTAAGATTCTAGAAAAAAGTAGCATCACTTGGGATGGCAAGCCCTACGAAGGTATACTCCATGTCCAGGCAGCCTATGAGCAGCGTGTTGCCCTAGCGCCACTCCTATCAGCCAATAGTATAGTAGACAGAACTTATGATAAGAGACGGTATCCTGTACAAGTAGTACTAGTCCTACAAGGAGCACTTTCAGCCCCTGAGAGCCACTTTAAAGTTAACTTTCAAGAATCTCCAGATAATCCAGATCTTCAAGCAGCTATTGATTCTTTTCAAGAAAAAGCAGCTGCAGATGAACGCTATTTAACAAACCAAGCATTCAGTCTAGTTATCCTAAAAAAGTTTTTTAGCGATAATATAGCGAAAAGCAGCCGTGGCACACTAGGAAGAAGTGTTAGTGAGCTTCTCTCACAGCAGCTAAGCAGCTTTTCTGTACAATTAGATGAAAATCTGGAAATTGATACAGATATAGATGAGGATGGGCTTGAAAGCTTGCGTTTAAGACTTGCTTATAATTTTCTAGCTAAGAAGCTACGCATAGCTAGGGAAGGAGAAATCAATATCGGATCTAGTAACAAAATTAACACTACTA
>JBCCHM010000084.1:0-3810 GCA_039028755.1 Bacteroidota bacterium
CACTAATTACCTCTCTGCCCCTAACCTGATCAATGCCTGTAACCCACACATCGGTACAGTCTACAGAGTGGTCTTTGAGCAGTTTAACCAAAAAAGAAGTACCTACATTCAGCAAAGCCATACTATACAAACGCTGATCAGAGCTTTTGATCCTACTACAGGAGATGCCTACCAGACACTAGCAGTACATAGCTGGCCGTTGGTTTCTAAGAAAAGTTTAAATCTAGCAGCAAAGATCATTACAGGTGATAAAATAAATGCCATTTTGGCCCTATGTCAATTAGTCAAAAAGTGTATCAACCAAGAGGCCTTGGGGGAGTATAGTGGCTTCTTCAAGTTTGCCAAGCAACTCAACCGCTACCACCCGAAGCCCTATGCGAAAACAGGCAAGGACTCCTTTGACCTGGCCTACAAATACCACTACAATACCACCCCTGTTACCCCTAGCCAGCTACACATCCGCCACTTCCCAGAGACTGCCCAGCAGTTCTTGAAAAAACTACATGCAGGTTCTAAGGCCCATGCCAAAGTAGCTAAAACAGCGCAGTGGCTACAAGCCATAGCCTGGAATCAACAAACTGGACAAGTTCATATTCCTTACGAAACAGATCTGCGGCTTGTCTGTGACCAGTTGCTCAGTACTGTCCTAGATAATCCAGGACTAAAGCAGATAGCAGGAGGACCTACTTCCCTATACACTACCAATCTTTTATCTCCCCCTGCGGTTTCGTTTTTTTTAGGTAGAGCGCAAGAGTTGAGAGTGCTCAGGCAATGCTTTCAGGCTAATCAGGAGCTCATCCTAGCTCCTCCGATTACAGGCCCTGGCGGGATAGGCAAAACGCAACTAGCCCTGAGGGTGGTCAAGCAGCAAGTAGAAGAACAGGACTATGCCCATGTCTTCTGGATCCCTGCTGAATCAGAGGAGAAGCTCCTGGATGCTTATCTGCGCATGGCAGACGGCTTAGGCATGTATGTAGATAAAAAGGACCAGAAGCAAGCAGTGCAGACTGTGCGGTTGCACTTAAAAGACCGCCACTGTCTCTATGTCTTTGATGATGCGCCTGATATAGGAAAGCTACGCGACTTTCTGCCCCTAGCCAAGGGCCATGTGCTGATTACTTCTAGAAACAGTGCAAAAGAGGATTGGAATACCCAGCCTATACAGATGAATCCCCTCCGTGAGCAAGAAGCGCTGACCTTGGCCCAGGAGTTTGGCTATGGGCAAAGCAAGGAAGAACAAGCAGCCTTGAAGCCTTTGTTAGCTAAGGTTCCTTGTTATCCTTTAACCTTAGTACAACTCTTTAGTATGCTAGAAACAGAAGGCTATGATGCAGCAGGCTGGCTAACCGCTATGGAGCAACATGCTGCCACAGCTCAAGAAGAGGCGCTGATTAGTTTATTAGCAGAACGTCCGCATGCTCGGATAGGGTATGCCCAAAGCATGATCTATGTAATCAAAACAAGTCTAGAGCGACTAGAGAAAGAGCAGCAAGGGGTAAAAGCCTTGCACCTCATCAGCCAACTGGCTTACCTGGATCCGAAAGGCATTCCCCTGGCATGGTTGCTGACTTGGGATAAGGAAGATACTGTTCCATTGAAGCGTAAGACCCGGGCAGCCTTATCGTTACTAGAAAAATATTCTTTGATTCAGTGGGACAGGAATTCCCAACAAGTCTATATCCATGCAGAAACGCAGCTGATGGTTAGATATCTATATCCCCAAGAATCACTCACTGTCCTGATTAATCATCTTGTTGCTTATACAGGGGACAAAGAGCAAGCTTTTCAAAGCCTAGCTACCTGGGCTTCACTGCTTCCTCATGGACGCATGCTCTTTAAAAGGCTTGATACAGCACAGTGTCCTCAAGAGGCCTATGTGCTAGCTAAGTATTTGGATAATACTTGCTACGTAGTCTGTCTTTTTGAAGAAGAATTGTTTTGGACTAAAAAGCAGCTAGAGATAGCACAAAAGCGCCACACTGATCGAGATCATCCCCAGATAGCTAAAGCTTTAGAGAATATAGGCCGTGGGTTACGGCATATAAGTTCTCTGCACAAATCATTGGAGTACCATAAGCGGGCACTAGAAATGCAAAAAAGAATCTATAAGGATCAAGATCATCCAGATATGAGCCAATCCTTGAATAGCATGGGGGTAATTTTATGGAAATCAGGCAAGCATCAAGAGGCTTTAGTATATCTAAAACAAGCACTCACTATGCAAAAACGCCTCTATCCCCAAAGAGATGACTTGATCATGTCCATATACTTACGCCATGTAGGTTGCAGCTTATCAGAGCTATGCAAGCATGAGGAAGCTTTAGCATACTACAAGCAAGCATTAGAAATAAGAAAACGTATTTATGAAGACCAAGACCATTTTAGGCTGGCTGAATCTTTAGACGATGTAGGAATCACCTTGGCTAAGCTAGGCAAGTCTGAAGAGGCCTTAGCTTATTGTATGCAAGCACTTAGTATGATAAAAAGAATCTTTAAAGGTAGAGATCACAAATGGGTAGCTATCACATTAAATGATATGGGAGTGATTTTTGAACAATTGAGAAAGCACGAAGAAGCGTTAAATTACTATAAGCAAGCTGCTATTATGGCTTTGCACATTTACCAAAGAGACCACTATCTACTCAGCGATTACCTAAACAACCTTATCAGGATACTGAACAAGGTACAAGAAAAGGCTTTGACGCAAGAACTTATTAAAGAAGTAGACACCTTATGTATTCAGGTATTGGGAGCAGAACATGCCCTCACACAGCAGTTACGCAAGGCCGGGGAATTAGTGTTCAATGGTGATGGATACTAGCAATGGGGTTCTTCGCTGTGCACTCGGAATGAAAATTCGTTTCGTTCAGCATGGCATAGGATACTGCCCTTTGTCATGCTAAGCATAGCGCAGCAACTATGTGTAATTGGTTGCTATTTTTTATTACCTTAAACAGGGTGTCAGGCGCAGACTGACAAGCAATGTGACCCACTACTCCCTTACTTACAAATGCCTATTCCTGCTGGTGGCCAGCTTAGGTACGATAGCCCAAGCATTCGGAAAGCAAGCTAGCATGCCTCAATCCCTGCTTGAGCTACAGCACAGCCCCTCGCCCTACGAGTGTGCTGTCTTGAGTGCACATGTATACCAAGACGACCTACAGCAACGTGATCCTGTAGTATTGATTGATCCAACCACCCAGCAAGTCCATGCCCTACATGGGTGGGCCGTCTATAAGGTCTTGACAGAAGGCAATGAAGACCTCCTATCCCAAGCATTCCAGCAACTTGGACTCCCCTATGGATACAGAGGCATCATCTATCTGAATGCTAAGAAAAAGCAGCTCGTACTTGCCCATAGAGGCACAGCCCTCAGCAACATGAGTACCATCAAAACCGATGCGCACTCTATTGCCCAAAATATCATTGGCGGGCAAGAAAGGCTCATCCCCAGCCTCCTTGAGCAAGCTATTAACATCGCCCACCAAGAAGAGTGTACCCTCGCTGTTACAGGACACTCCCTCGGAGGTTGGCTAGCACAGATCACGGCCTTCATCGCCAAAGCGCAATACCCTGAAGAGCATATCAAAGCCATTACCTTTGATAGTCCTGGAGCCGAGCCCATACTTGAGCAGATCAATGCCCGAATCAATCCCATCCCCTTGGACCAGCTCGATATCACTAATTACCTCTCTGCCCCTAACCTGATCAATGCCTGTAACCCACACATCGGTACAGTCTACAGAGTGGTCTTTGAGCAGTTTAACCAAAAAAGAAGTACCTACATTCAGCAAAGCCATACTATACAAA
>JBCCHM010000085.1:0-3743 GCA_039028755.1 Bacteroidota bacterium
CCGACCAGGGACATATACTGACTAATAATCACGTCATTGAAAACGCCGGAGAAATTGAAGTCTTGCTGCGTGACGGCCGCCAGATAACGGCCCATGTTGTCGGTGCATCCACCCAGCAGTGGCAGAAGTGAGTGCACCCAAAAGAAAGGTGATGGCAATAAGTGGATGAGTATGACTTGTCACTGTACTACCTAGGATCAGCAGACCTAGGCAAGTGAGCCCTACAAAAAGGATGATACTCTTGTAAGCTGCTTGAAGAAAAGAAGTAGCCCCCTGAGCAATGTGATGCGCAATCTCAGTCATCTTTTCTTCGCCAGCATCTTGGCTTTTGATCCAACTAGCGCGCCATGCAGCGTAGATCAGGACTAATAGCCCTAATATAGGCAAAAAGTATACAGTGCTGTACATATGTGTAAAAGTTGACGCAAGTAGGATGATGGGATTGTTCACTGTCTTAGACTCTTGCAAAATTCACAAACTGTAACTAGAAAGCCCGAAAAGGATCTTTGGGGTTGTAGAGCCCCCTGCCGGGATCGAACCAGCGACCTACTGATTACAAGTCAGTTGCTCTAGCCAGCTGAGCTAAGGGGGCTTGCTTATTTACATTTGTACAGCGCAAAAGTAAGGGGTAGCCTGATGATTTCAAAGTTGAAATTACTACACAACAATGCCTCAAAGGCTAAAATGGCAGTTCATCCTCTACTATAGCAGCATCTGTAGTGGCCTGTTGTGTGGCACTAACTTGCTCAGGCGCTTGACTTTGTTCTTTGGCTAATGTTTCTATACGCCATGCTTGTAGTGAATTGAAGTACTTCGTTTCGCCTTCAGGATTGACCCATTTCCTTCCTTTGAGGTTAAAGCTAACCTCAATTTCTTGCCCTACTTGAAAGCCATCTATCAACTCACACCGATCTTGTATTAACTCAAAAGTGATATACTCAGGATACTGTGGATTGTCTGCATACTCTAGGGTGAACATTCGTTTCTTGAAAGTATCTGAAACCTGGTGAGTATCTTTTACTTCTAATATTTTACCAGTTATCTTCATCTGATCGTTAGTTAATTTAAATGTAGTTGAACTATTATTTACTCTTGGAGCTTACCATCGCCACGATTCAAAGATAAGCCATACTAGGCATCTGGCAATATCATAACTAAGTAGCCCTATCTTTAGGGTGTATATATACTGCCTGGGAACTAGGTATTTGCTGTTGATGCTGCCTTACTAAAAATACTACTAAAAATATGCCCCCCGCTATAGTAGCCATAGCCCCTGCTATAGAACCATTTAGCCATACAGCTAAATAATATCCGCTTATGGCTATACCAATACCTAGTAGAGAAGCTACTATAAGCATTTTACTAAGGCGCTGAGTCAAGAGATAAGCAGTGCTTGCAGGGACTACAAACAGGGCTACTACTAGGATAGCACCGGCTACCTCAAAGGACGCTACAGCTGTAAAAGAAGTAGCCCCCATGAGCAAATAGTACCACAAGGTGGTATGTATACCAATTGTAGTAGCAAAAGCAGCATCAAAGGTAGTGATAGCAAGCTCCTTATAGCTTAATAAGACAAAGCCTAAGTTGACCAACAACATCAGGGCAAGTATATACATAGACTGAGGTCCTAGACTAATGCCACTAGCATTCTTCCAGGTAGCTAAGGGAGCATAGGCTACCTCGCCATACAGCACACAGTCAGGGTCTAAGTCAACCTTGCGACTAAACAAGGAAATTAAGATAATGCCTAAAGCAAACATCCACGTAAAGTTAATCCCGATAGAAGCATCAGACTGTAGCCTTACTTTCTGATGCAAGAATGCTGTAAGCACGGTAGCTATAATGCCAGTACTGCCTGCTCCTATGAGCATAACCAAAGAACCCTTCGAACCAGTAAATAAAAAAGCTAGCACAATACCTGGTAAGACAGCATGAGTAATGGCATCAGCCATCATAGCTACTTTTCTGAGAACTAGATAAGTGCCCACTAAGCTACAGTTGATAGCTGCGAGTGAGGCTACTAGTATAATCCAAAATGCTTCCATACTATAAAATTCATGAACTATAAAATGCAATAGCACTTTACGCTGCCTTACTATGCGCTACATTACAAAAAAACTATATAAATTTACTATGCTCATTAGTAATATTTACTCAATATATAGGCAACAATAGACCTCTTGCACAACCCCAAAGAATACATTGATTTTACATATAGAGGAGGTTCTAGAACCACAGTCATGCAAGAAGTCTAAATATAAGCTATAATGCAGCATCCTGATATCACAGCATTTATCAATCAGCAGCCTGTAGACTTACAACCTACCTTCAGAGCCTTAAGGCAAACCATCTTCCAAGTAGCTCCTTATGTAATAGAGACTATTCAGTACCATATACCTTTTTACACCTAGTTATGGGCAGCTATGTTATCTCAATCTCCACAAAGGAGCAGTTAAGCTCGGCTTCTGCCAAGGAGCTTTTTTGGCTAATGAGCAAGGATTGTTAGCAGGAGAGGGTAAGCAAGTAAGGTATCTGAGCGTAAAGTCATCAGAAGACATCAACCAAATAGCCTTACAAGCATTGCTGCAAGAAGCAATGTTATGGAATGAGCTCAGGAGAAAACACCCCAACCAAGTAGAAGGCCATGCACGGCATTTCCCAACTCACTTCCATAAAAACCTACTAGAGCCATAAAAACTATATTACTATGAAATTTGGCTGTATAGCAAGCAGTGCTTTATCAGCAGTAGACTTCAGTCTGCCAGCCGATACTGCAGCTACCCAAGCCTTGTTGGCTAGCTTACCCCATCGTACCCAACCCCCTGCTATCTATATAGGCTGCTCTGTATGGGCTGAGCGTAGCTTTATAGGCAAGATATACCCCCACGGTACCGCTGCTAAGGACTACCTCAAGATATATAGCCAGCAGCTCAGCACCGTAGAGCTCAATGCTACTTTTTATAGCATTCCCTCTGTAGCTCAAGTACAGAAGTGGAAAGCAAGTGCTGCGCCAGGTTTTAAGTTTTGTCCTAAAGTTCCTCAAAGTATTAGCCACAGGAATAACCTGGCCGAGCAGGTTAGGCGTTTAGATACTTTCTTAGAAGCTATCCTCCATTTGGAGGAAGCATTAGGAGTAATTTTTCTACAACTACCCCCTTATTACCAGCCTAACCGCATACGAGCCTTGCAGAGGTTACTAGAACATGTACCTAAAGATCTCTCTTGGGCTGTGGAATTCAGACATTCAGCTTGGTTTAGCGACCAGGCAGCCCAACGTGAAATGTTCGACTGCCTACGGAAGCGAGGGATGATAGCGGTTATTAGCGACGTAGCAGGTAGAAGAGATGCCCTACACCAAGCCCTAACCACTGACTGTATCTTTGTCCGCTTTAAAGGATATACTGCACAGGCTACTAACTATACGCGGATAGATGCATGGATAGCTAGACTCCAGCAATGGCTAACGCAGGGTTTAAAGCAGGTTTATTTTCTTTTACATGAAACAGACAAGGCGCTTTGCGCAGATTTAGCCATGTACATGATCAAGCAACTTAACTATCAAGTAGGGATTCATATACCACTTCCCCACTTGGGTGGGCAGCAAGCTAGTTTATTTTAGGTGAGTATGGGTCTTTGTAGCAAGAAGGTTTTAGACTTTCTAAAGACTGTTAGTAGGAAAGAGTCATAAGTTGAAAGATCCGCTAGCTGAACAACCACCCCTGCCCTAGCTTAAGGTCCACCAA
>JBCCHM010000086.1:0-3730 GCA_039028755.1 Bacteroidota bacterium
GTTCTAGAACCACAGTTATGCAAGAAGTCTATTATTTCCTACTATTTAGTTGCACTTGCTTTCAGAAAAAATATCAATTTCGTCATTATAATATGAACACTTCCATTTGACAAGGGGTTGACATACAGATCAGGAAAAGCTAGATATTAGCCGAGAAATAGCAAGAGAGGTATGGTAAAGGTATTCGAGTCGTTAAGATGAGCTCTAAATTATAGAAAATATTTTGGACAATATGGTGTATCTTTGTATAAGCAATGTATTTAATTCAGGGCCTATTCAGTAATACTAACATTTTAGAAGAAGGACCATATGCTATGATAAGCCCTCGGAGAATTTGCCTGATTTACTATTACAGCGATTATTTAGTATAGCTAAAATACTAATGTCTACGCTACCTAGCTTAGTAGAAACTATTAAGTATTATCAGATTCGACTTACCTTCTTAAGCAATATCAGCTAGGCAGTCTATTGAGCACTCAGCTCTAAAATAACTTGCTCCAAATGCAGGCCAAAAAACCTACAACACTCAAAGGCACTCGAGATTTCAGTACTACACAGATCTCTAAAAGAAATTATATCTTCGATACGATCAGGCAAGTCTATCAGCAATATGGGTTCTCTCCCCTAGAGACTCCTGCTTTAGAGTACTTATCTACCTTAGCAGGACAATACGGCCAAGAAGGTGATCAGCTGCTTTTTAAGATACTCAATTCAGGGAACTTTCTAGCAGATGTGGATCATGAAGCTATTAACAAGGGCTACAAGGCACTATTGCCACAAATTGCCGAGAAAGGACTTCGCTATGACTTGACTGTACCGCTGATGCGGTATGTAGCCATGCATAGCCATCAGCTCACTTTCCCCTTCAAGAGATACCAAATCCAGCCAGTATGGCGAGCGGATAGACCACAAAAAGGCCGCTACAGAGAATTCTATCAGTGCGATGCTGATGTTGTTGGTACAGCATCGCTTATCTGCGAAGCAGAAATCCTAGCCATGGCCTATCACGTGCTTCAACAGCTAGGTATCAACCATTTTAGCATTCAGCTAAATCATAGAGCCATACTCAAAGGTATTGCCTCGCTTATAGGTGAGGGAGACAAAGAAAGTGAGCTTTGTATCGCTATAGATAAGCTAGATAAGCTTGGGCGAGATAGGATTTTTGAAGAGTTGACTAGCAAAGGTTTCTCTTCGAAATCTCTAGAGCAGCTCAACTGTATTTTTGAATTACAGGGCACAAATGAAGCCAAGCTCGAAGTACTTAGCAGCCATTTGTCTCACTCTAAAGAAGGCCTCAAGGGCCTGCAGGAAATCAAGCAAATACTCCAATATATAGCGGCACTAGGCCTGGAAGCTATGCCTATCACTATAGAGCCTACTTTAGCTAGGGGGCTTGCCTATTATACAGGCGCTGTCTTTGAGGTAACAATGCAGCCTATAAGCATAGGAAGTATAGGAGGAGGAGGTAGGTATGATAACCTTACTGAGCATTTTGGACTATCTGACCTAACTGGTGTAGGATTTTCTTTTGGTATAGACAGAATCTATATAGTAATGGAAGCGCTAGAGCTATTCGCCCAGCAACATGAGGTCTTTACACAAGTTATGCTTACCAACCTAGATAGTGAGTCCGAGCAGTTAGCACTGCATGTGATAACGCAGCTGAGGGCACAAGGAGTCAGTGCAGAGATATATCTAGAACAAGTACGATTGAAAAAACAGCTTATGTATGCCAATAAAAAAAATATACCTTTTGTAGTAATCATTGGAGCTGAGGAAAGGACAGCTGGTAAATTTACCCTAAAAGATATGCATACAGGTACACAGGGGCAGTACACGCTAGATGAGTTGATAGCAGCTCTTAACAATAAGCAGTAAAGTACAGTACAATAAATAAGGTATTTATGACAGATTTTACGCAAATGTTTGGCCAGATGAAAGAGGCCCAAGCCAAAATCCAGGAAGTACAACAACAAGTATCCCAGCTACAGGCTGTAGGAGAAGCAGGAGCTGGCTTGGTAAAAGCCACTGTTACTGGGAGTAAGCAAGTACGCAAAATTGATATTGACCCAATAGTATTTGACGCTAGCGAACGCGAAATGCTGCAAGACCTTATTGCAGCAGCAGTCAACCTAGCCATTCAAGCAGTAGAAGATAAGGCAAAAGAGGTCATTAAGCAAAGCACAGCAGGAATGCTAGGCGATATTCCCCTAGAATTAATGGTTTAGATGGATCTCGTAGCAATTGTCCTACTCAATCATAATGGCCAACACCTATTGGCCAAATTTTTACCCAGTGTAGTCCAGCACAGCCACCCCCATCGCATAGTAGTGGTCGATAATGCTTCTGAGGACGATTCTATTCATTGCATCAAACAAAACTATCCACAAGTTCAGTACATACAACTTAGTAGTAATGAAGGCTTTGCTAGGGGATATAACCTTGCCCTGAAGGAGATCAAAGCTCGTTATTATGTATTGCTCAACACAGATGTGGAGGTTACGGCCGGATGGATAGCGCCTATCATACAGCTCATGGATCAAAGCCCTGCTATAGGAGTCTGTCAACCCAAAATATTGTCATATCAAGACAAAAATAAGTTTGAGTACGCAGGCGCAGGAGGAGGATTCATAGATAGTTTGGGGTATCCTTTCTGTAGGGGAAGACTATTTGATACCCTAGAAGAGGACAAAGGGCAGTACGATGATGTAAAGGAAGTATTCTGGGCGAGTGGAGCTTGTTGTTTTATTAGGGCTAGTGCTTTCCATGAGTTAGGAGGATTTGATGAGCAATTCTTTGCTTATTATGAAGAAATTGACCTATGCTGGCGGATGCAGCGCCAAGGCTTCCAGATTTACTATTGTGGTCAAAGCCATGTCTATCATGTAGGGAGTGCTACAATGGGTGTTATTAATCCTTACAAAACTTATTTGAACTTTAGAAATAGAGCCCTCACCCTCTATAAGAATACACCTACTCCAGCGTATCGCTGGAAGCAATGGCTACGTATTATACTAGACCTTGTAGCTGCTGTCAAGGAGCTTATGCTAGGCCGAAGCAGACATTGTTGGGCTATTTTAAGGGCACAAGTTGATTTTTTTAGGCTAAAAAGTAGCTATGAGCCACCTCAGCAACCGGACACAGTCAATAATGTCTACCAGGGTCTCATTCCTTTTGCATACTTTATCAAAAAAAAGAAGAAGTACTCTGCCTTAGACAAGGCCAAGCTTTATCCGCTTGTCAAAGCACTCCCTTGAATACAGGCTAGAATCTTATAGCTTGTATTCATACCCTTCATCAATAGCTAAAGGACCTTTTTGTATACGCTGAACAGCTAATCGATCACACCGTTCATTGTCTAGGTCTCCTGTATGCCCTCTGACCCAATAAAAAGTGACCTGATGCTGCTGGTACAGCTTCCAAAATCTTTTCCAGAGGTCGATATTCTTTTTACCCTTAAAACCTGCTTTTAGCCACTTTTTCAGCCATCCCTTTTCAACTGCATCCACTACGTACTTCGAGTCTGAATAGATAGCTATCTGCTGCCTATCTTGTTTCAGAGCTTCTAACCCAGCAATCACGGCTAGCAATTCCATCCGATTGTTAGTAGTTTGCCTAAAACCTTGCGTAAATTCATTACGCTGGCCTTTGTACTGCAGGATTACAGCATAAGCACCTGGCCCAGGATTGCCTTTTGAGGCGCCATCTGTGTAAATTTTGACCAAAATCA
>JBCCHM010000087.1:0-3617 GCA_039028755.1 Bacteroidota bacterium
AAATGCTCAAAGCCAACCCTACCATGTAGCCTAGTTACTTTGTCTTTAAGCCAGTTATATTTATCTAGCTGTTTCGTAGTTGTATAGTAGCCTGCTAAGGCAGTAATGATTTTTAAGTTATCATAGGCCTCAAATTCAGCCAATATTGCTGGCTTGGCAGCGTCTTCACTGGTAGTTGCATAGGCATATAGGGCGGTACTCACTAAATGATAGGAAGAGTCAAATAAGCTAGTCTTATATAGGTCAGTGTATTTATTAGGTTCCTCGGAGGAGCTTAGGGCACGTATAGCTGCCGCTCTGACGGCAGTATAGCCATCATTCTTGCTGAGCTCGATCAAGGATGCTTCTATAGTTGAGTAGGCTTTGTCTCTACATCCTGCAAGGGCTTCGACTGCTATCATCCTAAAGAACCAATAGTCATCTTGTAGGGCATCTTGAAGCACTTGGTAGTAAGGGGCATTATGTTCGCTATTGATAAAGTAAGCTAGGGCTTCGTACTTGGCAAAAAAATTATCTCCATGATAGTATAAGTATTGATATTCTGTTGCTGTTTTAGAGTGTATTATTTCTGCGACTAAAAGGCTGTTTCGGTCTATATGTACTAGCTCAGGCTGCTGCGGCAGCTCCCATGTAAATTCGTTATATAGATTTTTAGCCATCACTTTATGGCGTTGCTTGTTACCTTGTAGCCAAATATCTACTACTATGGGGAGCTGGTATAGGGGGATGGATGCATTTTGCTTTTGCCACATTTTTAGGGTAAGTTTTCCATTAGCGTAGTTGTGTTCTACTTGCAGCTTTGGATGGCCTGGCGCCAAAAACCATTGGTTAAAGAACCAGTTGAGGTCTTCTCCTGCAATTTCTTCAAAGGCTTTTCGGAGCTGATGAATATCTATGGAAGCAAAAGCATGTTTTTTGAGGCAATGACTGAGTGATTTGAAGAAGGCTTCTTCGCTTAGGTAATTTTTAAGCATGTGTAGTATTAGAGAGCCTTTGTGATAGCTGTAGCCATTAAATAGTTCTCTAGGATCGGTATAATAGGGTTTTATCAGGCTAGCTTGTTCATTTGGGGTTTCTTCTAGGTAACTACTTAGCATATGCCATATACTCAAATCTCTGGCATAACTGCCGTATTTATAAGCACGCCAAAGGTGAGCCCCTAGGTAGGCAAAAGATTCGTTGAGTGGAAGGTGAGGCCAAGGCTCACAAGCGACTAGGTTGCCAAACCATTGGTGAAACAACTCATGGGCGATAATATCATCGTAGTCTCTATCTAGTAGCTCCCGATCGTCAACCTGCAATGCCTCTGTAAAAATAGAGACTGTGGTACTCCCTATAGCAGCTGTGGGGAAGTCTCTGGCAATCACCTGGCTATATTTAGGCCACGGATAGGGATAGTCTAGTTTTTCTGAAAAAAAATCTAGCATTGCAGGAGTATGGCCAAAAATTGACTTAGCATATGGTTCATAAGCTGGCTCCACGTAATAATTCACTGGTATGTCATTCCATTCATCTTGCACATCAACAAATTCTCCTACCGCTAGCATAAATGAGTAAGGGGCGTGGGGTAGATCCATGCGCCAATAATCTGTTCTAGTTTGATCTTCATTCAGCATGGTATAAACAAGTGCGCCATTAGATAGCGTTCTAAACTTATCGTCTACTGTAATGTAGATCTCTTGGGTACATCTCTGGTTAGGAGCATCGATGGTAGGGAACCAGCAAGAACTGGTATTGAGCTCTCCTTGTGTCCAGATTTGCTGGGGCTTGTCTAGATCTCTACCACTGGGATTGATAAAGTATAGGCCTTTGTTTTCATTTAATATAGTACCGTTTGCTACCTTGCTTTGGCTGAATTCAGTAGTATAGGCAATCTCGAGTAAATAAGGCTCTTCTCTACTATAGGTCCTACTCAAGTCGATGATAAGTTTTCGGCCGTCGTAATTATAGTTTAATTTTCTTCTGACTTGCTCTTCTAGCATAACAATACTATGGATAGCCATGTTACTTGCATCTAACTCTAAGGACTGTTGGGGATAAAAGTGTGGCTGTAGCTTTAGAGTAGCTATACCGTGTAGGTGTTGCTTTTCCCAGTCAAAGCTAACCTCTAGCTTGGTGTGGAGTAGGTCATGATACTTTGTGCGAGATGGTTGATAAGGAACGCTGTACTGCTGTTTATCGATCTGAGAGAGCTTGGTGTCTGCTTCAGCTATCTTATAAGTAACCAAAAAAAACAATATTGCGTAAGCAATAGCTAGCCTCGCGAGGATGTATTTCATATTCTTAAATTTACAAAAATTCTTCAATAGTGATTGTCAAGGGCGTATGTTAGCCCTTTTACTTTACTATAGTAATTAAGTGCTATTTAGCACTGTAAAGTTAATGCCTTCAAATTATGGTACGTATTCTAGGTCTTTGTATGAGTCTTTATCTAGCTAGCTATCTATATCCAGCTTGGGCCAGTAAACAAGAAGAAACTTCTAAAAATCCAGAAGAGCTAGAGCAGGGCCATGTCACGCTCATCTGTACAGCAGTAGACCTAGCAAGCATAGGCCACAAAACTGAGTTCCCTTTAGATGGGACTTATCGGCTTGAAAGTGATATAGACCTTACTGGTGTAAAGCTACGTCCTATTGGAGATGTAAAAAAGCCTTTTCAAGGTAAAATATATGGAAATAGCTACACCATTACCCAACTATATATCAGCCATAGTGATGATAATGCAGGGCTATTCGGGATGTTGGCTAAGGGTGCTTTAGTCCAGGATTTATACTTAGAAATTGGCACTGTGGAGGGTAAGTCTAGGGTAGGCCTACTAGTGGGCTGGAACCAGGGAACGATTAGGGACTGCTATGCTACGGGCAACGTACAAGGAATAGATAACATAGGCGGCCTAGTAGGTATGAACGATGAAGATGGACAACTGGTCAATTGTCAAGCTTGCTGCCAGGTACTAGGAGTAAGGCATGAAGTAGGCGGACTAGTAGGTTGTAATCGTGGCTATATCATTGATGGCCGTGCCCAAGGAGTAGTCAAAGGGACAAGACTAGTGGGTGGGTGCGTAGGAACTAATGATGAAGGCGGCCAGCTCATCCATTGTATGGCACTGGGTAAGGTAATAGGCAAGTATTGGGTAGGAGGACTGGTAGGGCATAATTGGTTCAGAGGGCAGGTTATCCATTGCATGGCTGCAGTAGAAGCTATAGGTGAGGCATATGTGGGTGGCCTAGCGGGGTTTAATTATGCAGAAGCTATAATTGCTAGGAGTGTTGCTACAGGGCCTGTGACAGGCGATACTTACACAGGGGTATTTGTAGGAAGTAGTAGAGGTACTATCACTTATGGCCCTAAAGTCCAGGAAAGTAGATGGAGCAATAGACCTCAAAAATCAACCTTACGCCTACCCCCCAGATTTTGAGCGACGCTTATCCACTCACTAGCTCCTAGGTTGCCTGCTTACCAAGCATACGCTGCACTAGGAGCGCTTAAGCAGCACATATGCTAGTCATAACAAATTTAGTTATTGCCCTAGATAAAATAAATGCAACCATCGCAGCGTCCTATCATCTAAAAATTTCATAACGTTTGATGATCGCGCCGTACAATCACGTGCAAAA
>JBCCHM010000088.1:0-3482 GCA_039028755.1 Bacteroidota bacterium
CTGCAGCGTTTTCTTTACAAAGAAAGCGCTGCAGTCTATGTGACCGATATTAACCCTATCAGCCTAGCAGCAGTTGCTAAAAAATACAGTGTACAGCCTATCCAGCCTGATATATTCTATGACTTGGATATGGACATCTATGCTCCTTGTGCACTCGGAGCCACCATCAATGATCAAACTATTCCAAGACTCAAGTGCCAGATCATTGCAGGGGCAGCTAATAATCAGCTAGCGGATGAAACGCGACACGGACGGATGCTACTTGAAAAAGGCATCATCTATGCCCCTGACTTTCTGATCAGCGCTGGTGGTGTTATCAACGTACACACAGAGCTCTATGGTGGTTATAATCGAGAACTAGCTTATGAGCACGTAGAGCAAATCTATGAGATCTGCTTAGACGTACTCAGCAGGTCAGCGCAAGAACATACACCATCTCAAGAAGTAGCTATTCGCCTGGCTGAACAGCGGATCCATGCTATCAGAAACGCACACATAGCGTAAATTGGATACTGAGCGCTAGCTGAAGTTACGCTCTGAGCAAAGGTTGGTTAGCCTGCCTTGTAAGTTTTTGATGATCAAAAGCAATTGTCTTGACAGATAAGCCCGTGCTCAATCGCAGATTTGTTCGCCTTAGGGCTATACAAAATCTCTATGCCTTTTATGTGTGTAAGCAGGCGAATTATGAATGGGCTTTAGAACAAATTCGCAATGACTTCACTCCCGATATCTTTGCCGAAGCACCTGTTGATAAGGAACAACTAGCACAAAATAAAGCACAAGCTTTAGCCTTATTTGCTTCTCTTTTTGACCCTAGCCAAGCTACGAACAGCGATCAGGCTAGCTATCATAGCCAAATCAAAGCAGCGGTAAAAAAAGCACGGTCAAACTATGAAACCGAGACAGCCAAAGATCTACAAAAACTCCACAGCAGCTGGGCATTGATAACAGACAAAATCCGTCAAGCTTGCTTATATATACTACAACTGCTCATTGAGTGGGCTGATGTCTCACAGAGACAAGCCGAGCGCCCTAGCCTTAGCAAACAGCATCGCCCCGATTCTTCTACATACCTGGCACATAACCGTATTGTACAGTTCCTTCGAGCTAACACTGCTTTCACGCAGCTTATACAGCGAAATACAATTAGCTGGGCAGCTAATATAGACCTTGTAGTAAGCTGGTATAACCAGTTTGTAAAGGATAACCCTGATTTGCAATCAGTCCCTATAAAGCTAACAATACCAGCACAGGATAGACAGCATTTGGAGTATTTGATGCAAGCCATCATCTTTGAGCAAAAGGCTATTCAAGAATTTTTTAGTGATTTAGACCTTAGCTGGGAAGCACATAAACGTATTGTAAAAAAGATAGTAAACCAAGCGCTGACAGCCCTTGAGGAAAGTACAGAAAAAGATAGTAAATTAGGGGTGCCAGAGGCGTCACCCGAGTGGGAAGAAGCACAGCACTTCTATACTGATCTGACAACAAAGACTTTAGAGCAAGATCAGGCGTTTGACGACCTTATTAGGCAGCATATAAGAAATTGGACTATTGATCGGATTGTACTGCTAGATAAGGTTATCCTTAAACTAGCTATGTGTGAGATGATGCACTTTGTGAACATACCCATAAAAGTTTCTATCAATGAATACATAGATCTATCAAGAACTTATAGTACACCCCAGAGTGGACAGTTTATCAATGGTGTCTTAGATTCCGTTGCCAAGACACTCTCAGAAGCAAAAATACTCCCAAGAACCATAACTGACTAAAACCTCTAACAAAACATGCGTAAATACTCAGCAAGTATCACTACCTTCCTATTGGGTACGGCCCTAGGAATCTTAGGAGGTATACTTTTTGCCCCTACTGAAGGTGCTAGTACCAGAGATATACTCACTTATCAACTCAAGAGACTTAAAATAAAACTACAAGCGTTCATCAAAGAACTAGCCCTAGTTAGCACCAAGAACACTGTAGCTAGTAAAGCCAAAATTGCTGGCCAAGAGGTAGTTGACAAGACAGTACAAAAAGCCCAAAAGCTTTTAGTAGCAGTCAATGAACTATCCTCTCAGCTTGAGAGTAATAACTAGCTGAGAGGAGTGATCTTTATTTTTTTTCGTCTAACCTTTAAATAGAAAGATATGCTTAACTATGTACTCTTAGAAGCTACAGCTAAATCAGGAGTTCCTATACAACAGATTGTCCTCCTAGGGAGTATCATACTTGTCTTTTACTTTTTTATGATAAGACCTCAGCAAAAGCGCCAAAAAGAACAGCGAAACTTGCTAGAGCAAATTAAAAAGGGAGAGCAAGTAGTAACTATCGGAGGCATACACGGTAAAGTACATGAAGTTACAGATGATCTAGTTACGCTAGAAATAGACAACAAAGGCTCCAAGCTCTCTGTCTCCAAAGGCGCTATCTCTATCGAGTCAACTAAAAAGTATATGAATAAGAAGAAATAGACTAGCACCTACTATCCGTATCTACAGAAACAACGGCACACAAATGCTGCTAAAAGGCCGAAACATTTGTCAGCTACCAAGACAGTAACTGGTAGCCTATTGAATTTACAACCTAGAAAAACTTACCACAGACTAATGCCTAGGATACTAATCACCGTTGGTATTGTTTTAGTAATGGTTGGTATGCTATGGCCTACCCTATCCAAGCTAGGCTTAGGAAGGCTACCTGGCGATATAGTTATAGTAAGGGGAAACGTGAGCTTCTATGCACCCATAGCCACTAGCATACTCTTGAGTATCATACTTAGTGCACTGCTATGGCTCTTTCAGAGGTTATGAACCTTATGTAGCAAAAGCTCTATAGTCACTCCTAATAGGTTCTAGTGTAATAGGCTTACTATAAGCCCTTTTAGAGTTCCTCGGATACCTGGATTAACGAGTAGAGCCAAAATAATAGAGATAACCAACCCAATAAGGGCATGCCGTAAATCTCGCTTGATACATCTAAAACCTTTTCTCAGTGACTTCTTTCGCCCTTGAGCTCGTTTTTTAGCAAAGCTGATAGCTATCTCTCTCCCCCCTAGCAATCCAATAAATACCCAAGTTGTACTCATAGGCACATTGTTCATATTTTTGAAGTAAAAGAGAATTAGCATATATACTAAGTTTACGAGCATAGCAGCCCTAATATCTGTAATCCCCGCTTTTTCATTAACTAGCCTCTGCATCTTATCACCTTTGAGATAAAATAGCAGCCCTAATCCGAAAAAAATAAACCCAATGAATAGCAATAACTCAACCAAGCTCAGGCTACGCGGTAAGAATACGGCAATGCTAGAAGCATCTTGCATCAGCCAAACTGACCAAAGTAATCCACTAACCATCCACTGAAATACTACCCAACCCTTCCAAGGCTTAGTCTTAAAATATTTACCAGCTAGCCTAGAGAAAAGGTACCAAAATAGGAGAGCTGCTGAGAAGGCAATAAAGTAGCCGTAAAAGCTCTTTTGC
>JBCCHM010000089.1:0-3470 GCA_039028755.1 Bacteroidota bacterium
ATGATTACTTCATCTAGCCTGTTGATAAACTCAGGGCTAAAAGTATGCTTTAAGGCCTTGTGAACCTTAGCTTTAAGCATATCTTCTTTATTTTCTTTTTGAGCACTGGTGACAAAGCCTATTTCAGCATTTTGTATGTCCTTAGCACCTACATTAGAAGTCATAATGATAATCGTATTTCTACAGTCTATCCTCCTTCCCAGTCCATCTGTCAGCACACCATCATCCATCATCTGTAGCAGTAAGTTGTATATATCAGGGTGGGCTTTTTCGATTTCATCTAGCAAGACAACGCTATAAGGATTGTTGCGTATTTTTTCTGTTAGCTGGCCCCCTTCTTCGTACCCTACATAACCTGGAGGGGCCCCTACTAACCGAGAAACTGTAAAATTATCCATGTATTCACTCATATCTATCCTTATCAGTGCCTCTTTCTTGTCAAAGAAAGAGCTTGCTAGTTCTTTGGCTAGTGCTGTTTTACCCACGCCAGTAGGACCTAAAAATATGAAGGAACCTAGTGGTTTATTCGGGTCTTGCAGCCCAATGTGTGTTCGCTGTATAGCCTTAGTAATCTTAGCTATAGCTTCATCTTGACCTATGATCTTTGACTTTAGCTCTTGGCTGATGGCTAGTAGTCTAGCATCTTGCCTATGCGCTATACGCTGCGTAGGGATACCTGTCATGGTGGAAATGACTGCAGCCACATTATCTGCAGAGACGGGGTATCTTTTTAGCTTAGCTTCTTCTTTCCACCTGGCTTTTTCAAGTTCAAGCTTTTTATAGAGATTTTGCTCTTGATCACGTAGTTGTGCTGCTTCCTCATATTTTTGATTTTTGACTATCTTATTTTTCTCTATTATCACGGCTTTTATAGCTTCTTCTAGCTTGGTGATGCTATCTGGAATGTACAGGTTTTGCATATGTACACTTGCCCCACTTTCATCCATTACATCAATGGCTTTGTCAGGTAGTAGGCGGTGACTAATATAGCGTTCGGCCATATAAACACATGCCTGGATGGCCTCAGGCGTATAAATAACAGCATGGTGATCTGCATAGATAGTTTTGATGTTGTGGAGAATCTCTATAGTTTCTTCAGCAGTGGGAGGGGATATAATCACTAACTGGAATCTTCTAGCTAGTGCACCGTCTTTTTCTATGTACTGTCTGTACTCACTGAGCGTAGTAGCTCCAATGCATTGGAGTTCACCCCTAGCTAGGGCTGGCTTCAAAATATTAGCAGCATCTAGCGTACCTGCAGCTCCGCCTGTTCCTACTAGGGTATGTAACTCATCAATGAATAGAATGACGTGTGGGGCCTCTTCTAGTTCACTCATGATGGCCTTGCAGCGCTCTTCAAATTGACCTCGATACTTGGTTCCTGCTATTAGTGCGGTTAAATCTAGCGTTACGACACGTTTACCTAACAAGGTCTTAGTTACCTTTTCTTGTACGATTTGCAAAGCAAGCCCTTCTGCGATGGCAGTCTTACCTACGCCTGGCTCTCCAATAAGTAAGGCGTTATTCTTTTTGCGTCTACTCAAGATTTGCACTACACGCTCAATTTCTTTTGTTCTACCTACAATCGGATCAAGCTTGCCTTCTTCTGCCAGCTTTGTTAGGTCTCTACTAAAGCTATTCAGTACAGGGGTTTTAGGTTCTTCTATTCTTCTGGTATGCATATTATAGCTTGATATACTACTGACTAAGCTTCCGGGGAGCTCTCTGTTATCTTTTTCTACTTGCTGAGCTACCCCGAAGTACTGGCCTAGTTGGTGCAAAACCACACGTTCTACTGTTTCGTAAGTAATATCAAACTGGTTAAGTATGTGAGTAGCTGCTAGGTTATTATTTCTGAGAGTAGCCAAAAGTATATGCTCTGTTCCAGCAGTCTTACTCTTGAGTGTCTTGGCGTACTGTTGCGTAAGTTTTAGTAAATCTTCTACTTCAGGTGTAAGCGTTATTCTGTCTGTATGGGTAGTACCTAGATCTAGAAAAGCGTATTGACTCTTCTCCTCTTGGCTAGCTTTCTCAAGTACAGCACGAAGCGTTGTTATAGGAGTACCTAGAATACGAAGTATTCTATAGGCTAAGCATTCCTCATACTGAAGGATCCCTAGTAGAATGTGTGTAGGTTGTATACTATTGCTTTTTAGTCTCATAGCCTCTTTTCTGCTTAGGACAATGATTTCTTTAGCTCTGTAGGTTAAGTGTGTAAACATTATCTATAGCTTTACTAGATAGGTACTACTGACTCAGCATACTGCATTTACTGTCTGTAAACTGGATGTATTAAATCTGTCGCCTTCAGGCAAAGATTCGACTATAATATAATACGAGTATAATGTAATCACAATAGAAAAGTAAGTCATTGTTTGTTAGATCTCAAGTATGATTTAGCAGGGATTAGAAAACCCCGAAACCCAATAGAGCATTAAAATTAAGGTCAAATTGAAAAGTATTCACTGCATGTTTCTGCCAACTACCCTCTTCAGAGTCTTCGATTATCCTATATCTAGTGGAGTCTCCCAATATTAAAACTGCTGCGATTAAGAACTAGATAAGAATCTTAAACATAAAATAGCATAATTTTCACACTAAAGGATGCTCTGTGAGTATATTGTGTCTATTGTGAGAAAAGAGCCTGCGAGATTTATTATTAATCCTAACCTCTTCACTGTGGAATTTACATATTAAGAACTGCTGTTGAGGACACTCTACCGTTCATGATCCACGATGCTATCAAGGATGTACTTAAGTTCGCTACTATCACTGCAGCCCTTCATACCAACCGCGATCCTCAAGCAGGTAGTACTTTCTCTCGGCATCAAGCCTGAGTAGTATAAATAACATCATAGAGGATGCCCACAAAGAAGAGCCGCCATAGCTAATAAAAGGTAGTGGAATACCAATCACGGGCATCAGGCCAATAGTCATACCTACGTTTATCATAAAATGGAAAAACAGTATAGCAGCAACACCATAGCCATATACCCTAGCAAACCGTAACTTTTGTCGCTCTGCTATATAGAGTATTCTTAATAGTAACCCTATAAATATGCTAATGAGTACTAGAGCGCCTACCCATCCATACTCCTCTCCTATCGTACAGAAAATAAAATCTGTCCGCTGCTCTGGCACAAAGCCATATTTTGTTTGTGTACCCTTGAGAAAGCCTTTCCCCCAAAATCCGCCAGAGCCAATGGCTATTTTAGATTGCGTTACGCTCCATCCAATACCCAAAGGATCTGCATTGGGGTCAACAAGTGCTCTGATCCTGTTTTGATGATGAGGCTTTAAGCCTTCATTTACAACCAGATGGAACCCTTCTATCAGGCCTATAACAGCTAAAGTTATGAGGATAACTACAAGGATTTTCTTAAAGGTTGTCTTACCTATGCCTAGGATGAGAAGGCCCAAACTCAGTGTACCAATAATAAGGTAAGCACGATGAATCAATAAAATCAAGA
>JBCCHM010000090.1:0-3428 GCA_039028755.1 Bacteroidota bacterium
AAGAAACCATGCTGGGCTTAGCTGTCCCAGTGTCAGCAAAAGTTAATAAGTTCGAATCATCCTTGGTAGCTGCTGCCGCAGCCTATTGGTATACTTTTAACCTGAAATAAAGCTGATAAGCATGGACATAGAAGCCTACAGAAATTACTGCCTAAGTAAAAAGGGAGTCACAGAGGAATTCCCCTTTGATGGTAAAACCCTCGGGTACAAAGTTATGGGCAAAATATTTACCATTGCAGATATAGATCAGTTTGAAAGCATCAATGTAAAGTGCGACCCAGCAACTGCTATCCAGCTCAGAGAAGCTTATGTAGGTGTTTTGCCAGGCTATCATATGAACAAGCAGCATTGGAATACTGTGTTAACAGATAGCAGTATCCCTGACCAGCTACTCTATCAGTGGATTGATGATTCTTACAAGCTAGTAGTAGCTAAGCTGCCTAAGGCAGACCGTAAAGTACTTGAAGAGGAAGCATAGTAGGTTAGCACTAAGCTAACCAATCAGTATAAACAGTATAGGCTCTAGTTATGCAGCAATACCTAGACTTACTCCAGCATGTTCTAACACATGGTGTAGCAAAGAGTGATAGAACTGGCACAGGCACTAGGAGTGTGTTTGGCTATCAGATGCGCTTTGACCTAGCAAAAGGATTTCCCATAGTAACCACTAAAAAGGTTCATCTAAAGTCTGTAATCTATGAGCTGTTATGGTTCTTGAGCGGAGATGTAAATGTCCAATACCTAAACCAGCACCGAATAACTATCTGGGATGAGTGGGTAGATTCAAATGGGAATTTAGGTCCTATTTATGGCTACCAATGGAGGAGTTGGCCTACAGCAGATGGGAAAAATGTAGATCAGATCGCACAAGTAGTTGAGCAGATTAAGCAGCATCCTGACTCTAGGAGGTTACTAGTTAGTGCTTGGAATGTAGGGGAGCTAGAGAAAATGGCTTTACCACCATGCCATACACTATTTCAGTTTTACGTAGCAGCTAATAAGCTTTCATGTCAGCTATACCAACGTAGTGCTGATGTATTCTTAGGAGTACCTTTTAACATTGCTTCTTATGCTCTCCTTACTATGATGATAGCTCAGGTCTGTGGCTTAGAAGCAGGTGAGTTTATACATACTCTAGGTGACGCCCATCTGTATTGCAACCACCTAGCGCAAGCCCAACTGCAGCTTTCTAGAGCTCCTAAGCCTTTGCCTACGCTGAAGCTCAATCCTGCTATTAAGGATATATTTAATTTCCAATATGAAGACTTCACTATCGAGGCCTATACACCTCACCCTCTCATTAAAGCACCGATCGCCGTTTGAGTATCTGATCATTTGCCCTATCTTACTACTGAGCTGGCAGCTAATATTAAGTGCATGTTATAAAGCATATTCGAGAAATTTTTATGAATTTGACCAAGGCAGCCATACTTATTTAAGAAACCATCTAAGCTCAATGCTACCTTGAGCATTGGTAGGCTATTACTCTTCCTTTAATCAAGAGTACGATAATCTATCATTATGGTGTTAACGCCCTCCTACCCATCGCTATATATGGCACACGGTACCTTTGCAATAGGCATAGCATCAATAGGTAGTCTGTTTGGTTAGGCTGCATGAACTTCTTTACCTTACCGTTCGATAACAGTGTTGCTCACCATGTTCATTCTATACACACCTAACCTAGACTTAATACTATGCACTACGTAGCTGACTTACACGTTCACTCTCACTACTCACGCGCAACTAGCAGTGATCTTAACCTGGAGGCACTCTATCAATGGGCTAGTATCAAGGGTATCGATGTAGTGGGTACAGGAGACTTTACACATCCGCAGTGGTTTAGAGAGCTTCAAGAGAAGCTGCTGCCTGATGGAACTGGGTTTTACAAACTTAAAAATACGCCTACTCAGCAGTTTAAAAGCCAAGCCAGGGAGGTGCGCTTCTGTCTGACCACAGAGATCAGCTCTATCTATAAAGACGAGGATAAGGTGCGTAAGAACCACACTTTGCTGTATGCACCTGACTTGGATACTGTAGCTAAGATCAATGCTAGGCTGGCTACTATTGGTAACTTAGCAGCAGATGGTCGTCCTATCTTAGGCTTACCTGCTAGGGACTTGCTAGAGATTGTGCTGGAGGTTTCTGATCGGGCCTACCTAATCCCTGCACATGTTTGGACACCCTGGTTCTCTACACTAGGCTCTAAATCTGGCTATGATAGCATTGAAGCATGCTTCAAAGACCTGACAGGCTACATCTTCGCCTTGGAAACGGGCCTTTCCTCTGACCCAGCTATGAACCGAAGGCTCAGTGCCCTGGATAGATATACTATGGTGTCCAGCTCTGACGCACATTCTCCGCAGAAGCTAGGCCGCGAGGCTAATCGCTTTGATACAGCATTGACCTACGATGCTATGTTTGAAGCACTCAAAACGCAAAAGGGGTTTCTAGGGACGATCGAGTTCTTCCCAGAAGAGGGTAAGTATCATATGGATGGTCACCGCAGTTGTGGCGTGTGCTTTGATCCAAATACTACCCAGCAACACAAAGGGCTTTGTCCTACGTGTGGAAAGCCACTTACTATAGGCGTCTTGCACCGCGTAGAAACTTTAGCTGATCGGAAACAGCCGCAAAAACCTAAACATGCAGCTGACTTTGAGTATATCATCCCACTTCCTGAAATCATCGCAGAGATCAAGGGTGTCGGAGCTAACAGCAAGGCTGTGCAAAAGCAGTTCCAACATATCATCGCCCTTTTTGGTAATGAATTCGCCTTGCTCAGAGAAGCTCCTATAGCGGATATACACAGGCATCTAGGTCCTATCTATGCAGCAGCTATCAGCAGACTGCGCAATCACCTAGTAGCTCCTAGCCCAGGCTACGATGGTCTATATGGTAGCATACACGTCTTTCAGCCAGGTGAGCTTAAAAAGCTCACAGGACAGCTATACTGGTTCGAGGCACCTACAGCCCCTGCACAGCAGCGCGTGCAGCAAGCACACGCTATCACCCAGGCTAGTCGCAAGCCAGCCAAAGCAAGTATGTCGCTCAATACAGCACAGTGCACTATACAAAGGCGAACCCAGGGAGCTACGCTAGTCAAAGCTGGGCCTGGCACAGGCAAGACACATACGCTGGTCCAGTGGATTTCCAGCTGCCTTGCACAGACTAAGGCAGATCCAGCTAGGTTTCTGGCAATCACCTTTACTAATAGAGCTGCTGCTGAGCTGAAGGCCAGGCTTACGAAGCTTTTAGGAGAGCAGGCTAGCAGCATCCAAGTAAGTACCTTCCATGCTACAGCCTATCAAATGCTGCTGGAGCGCTACCCTACGATGCAGACTGTCTATGATGCAGAGGACCGTAGGCTGACCCTGCACCTGCTTTTTCCTGAGCTCACAGAGACTGCCTGCCATAGGCTATCTCAA
>JBCCHM010000091.1:0-3376 GCA_039028755.1 Bacteroidota bacterium
AACGCCGTTTTTCAAAGGCGAGTCTGTAGCTTAAGATCTTGATGGCTTTATCTGTCCTGATAAATGTATTAAAATAGTACAATATATATACATTTATGTATTATTCATAACAAATTGCTCGCCTTATTTTTCAGGTACTGCGTGCTCTCCTCGTCACGCTGTCCTAAGTTGTAAGCTCAGGACTTATACAATACTGTACAAATATTCTTCTCCTCTTTCTATAATACATGTCTCTATTAAGACTATTATGCAGTTAATCCAGCTTTTGGCGGATGAGCCCATGTTTGTCCTGGGTTACAAACTTAGGATAGTATGAGGTATGTCAACGATACTGAAGGAGATGAAGTGTTGAAAAAAATATGGATAATTTATAATATTATAGGCGGAGAACTTTGAATGGGATAATAACAAAGACAAACAAAACCAAGCAAAACACGGTGTATCATTCAAATTAGCTCAATATGCTTTTGCGGATCTTAATCGTATCCTTGCTCAAGATATCAGTCACAGCTATACCGAAGACCGATACTTTTGCTTTGGTAGAGTGGGCTCAGGTATCTTAACCGTAAGATTCACTTACAGAGCACAGGTAATCCGAATCTTCGGTGCTGGCTGCTGGAGGAAAGGTCCTAAAATCTATGAAAAAGCAAACAGCTAGGTAACCAAGTAGGTTATTAGACAAAAATCTATGAGAGTATTAACATAGCAGTGCAGATTAGATGAGCTGTAGCATGCCAATAGTTAGGATGTGCAATGATTCATATTCAATCATAGTTATATTAACATCCCTAGATAAAGACACAAAAAACTATGAAACAGCAACCAATCACCTATCAAGATGGTCCTATAGACCAAGTAGTCATAGTAGCTGATTTTCTACCTGCGCCAGAAAATTTGACTTTTAAAGAAGAATCCGTGAAAGTCACTTGGCGCTCAATAAGTCTACCGTAGACTTCTTTAAAGAAAGCGCAGCACACCATCGAGACAAATATCAGCGTATGATTCGCGTATTACTAGACAAGTACGCCGCACAGCACACTGGATTAGGGCATTGACTTTTCTATAAGAACCCAGGGGCTATCTAAGTTATATAGGATATTTTCTTCTGAGGTTATCACATACCACAGCAGTGGCTATAGCAGCATTAAGCGACTCTGCATAGCCATACCTAGGAATACTGATCTGCTGCTGGATATAAGGCATGAGCTCCTCACTAATTCCTCTTGTCTCATTGCCTATCACGACTAGGCCTCCTGCAGGTAGTGCAGTATGATGGATGGGTGCTCCTGATGTAAAGGTTCCCACTATAGGCACTTGGGCCTTACTGAGGTAGCTAGGTAGGTCTACATAATACACCTTGACCCTTGTAAATGAGCCCATACTGGCATGTAGCACTTTAGGGTTGTACAGCTCTACTGTGCTCGGTGAACAGATAATGGTAGTTATGCCATACCAGTCAGCTATCCGGGTGATAGTACCTAAGTTACCAGGATCTCGAATATCATCGAGTACCAATCCATACTCTTTATCAGTAACTGTGATAGGCTTATTAGCTTTGGTATGCGCTATAGCCAAGGCTGTATTATTACGCTGAAAAACCCCTAAAGAAGCCAGCAAATGCTGACCGACTTGAAAAGTCTCTACGGTACGCTGTGCTAAAAGTGTACTGTATGATGCCAAGAAATCAGCCGTCCCTACCACCATCTGCACTTTATAATCAGACTCAAGTAGTAACTTTATATTCTTGGCTCCTTCAATAGCAAAGGCATTGCTTTGCAAGCGATATTTTTTTAGTCGCAAGCTTTTGATGAACTTTAACTCCGACCTAGGAAGCTTTGCAGCAACTTCAAAGTGAGGCATACATACTACTTATATATACTAATAGGCGCTGGCTTGCTACTACAAGGGTGCTTGGGTACACGTTACCTCCAAGAGAGTGAGTACTTGCTTGTCAGCCAACGTATTGAAGGTAACAAAAAAGTTAAGCAAGAGGCATTAGCTCCCTATTATCAGCAACAAAGTAATCGCAAGTTGCTAGCTATGCCAGTTTGGCTGTGGCTCCACCAACTAGGCAAAGGGAGTATCAAAAGGCAGCTTACACGTATAGAAGCTAGGTACGCTAAAAAGATGGTAGCTGCAGCAGGTAATCCACGAGAGCTGGAACACTTGCGGCAACAAAAAGACAAAAAAATTGAGCATAAAAAACATGTACTCAAAAAAGGTAACGCTTGGATGTGCTGGGGAGAGCCGCCAGTAATTTATAGCTCCCAGCAGCAAGCCCTAACAGAGCAGAACTTTTTACGCTATCTACAGAGCAAGGGCTATTTTGATGCACAGGTAAGTAGTATAGTCAAACGCTACCATAAGAAAGCATACATTACCTACCAGATTAAAGAACACAAGCCATACCTTATTAGAGAGATTCAACTCACCACGCCTGATACTGCTATTCAGCAGCTTCTTCAGCCTTATCAGCAACAAAGCTTGATTCAGCAGGGGAATAATTATGATCAAGACATTTTGACTCGCGAAAGAGAACGGATACAAGACTTACTCTCAAACTATGGCTATTTCAACTTTAGTAAGCAATACATTAGTTTTAATGTAGATACCATAGGAGCTGGCCAAACAGTAGCTATAGAGACTGTAATTGCCCTACCCTTAGGGAGTAATGCCCATTCAATATATCATATAGATAGTGTGGTCTTTGCTACAGAGCCTAGGCAGCACAAGCAGGCTACTAAAGATATAACCACTTGCCACGGTATTACCTTCAGAGCTCTGCATCAAAACTTCAACCCACAAGTACTGGGTAGCAAAATTCCTCTAAAGCCTACTCAACTTTACAAAAGTCAAGATAGCATTAAAGCCCGACAAAGTTTGTCTAGACTAGGTATGTTTAGGTATGTAAACATCACCCATGATACTACGGATAGCGGAACCTTAACAACATATATATACACAAGCCCCTCAGATAGATTTCAGCTTTCTCACGAGCTGGGTGTACAAGTGAACAGCAAATCGTCTATCCCCCAGCCCTTTTACGAACTCTCGCTCAAGAGTAAAAACTTATTTAAGCAACTAGAAGCTCTAACGCTAAGCACCCAGGTTAGTGCAGCAGGGGTTGCTACCTCTGCAGACAAGAAAATCCTTTATAACAGCCAAGCATTTGATATCAGCCTTGGCCTAGTCCTACCCCAGTTCTTACTGCCCCTACGCAACAAAACTCATGCGCAGCTAGATGTTTACCAACCTGTTACCAAGCTGAATATTGGTTATAGCTTTACTAGCCGACCAGATTATATCAGAAGCAATATTCAAAGCCTAGTAAGCTATGATTGGCAAGGTCGTGGCAACACTTCTTATGAGCTAGTGC
>JBCCHM010000092.1:0-3320 GCA_039028755.1 Bacteroidota bacterium
AGCATCAAAGCTGTTTCTGACCATTTTGCTACAGTTACCTCTCTGTTGCATACAGATATTATGGTATCTGCTAAGATTGCTCATTCAGGAGTAATGGGTACCGTACGTTGGCCAGGAAAGGATCCCTTACAAACTCAGCTGTTATACGTGCCTAGACACATACAAGTTGAGCCAGGTGACAACGTGGTAACGTCAGGCTATAATGCCACCTTCTATGAAGGTGTTTTAATTGGCCATGTAAAGCAGGTAGTATTGAGGAAGGAAGCACAATTTTATGATATTGTACTTGATATAAGTACTGATTTTAGCACGCTCCAACATGTCTATGTAGTAAAGAATATGCTAAAGCCAGAAAAAGATTCTTTAGAGCAGTATACTAGGAGCTACCATGAGTAAAAGTAATATACTTCGTCAGTTAGCCAATTTGATAGGCTACATTACTTTACAAGCTGCTTTTGCCCAAGCTATTGTACCCGCTCATGATGCACTTTGCTTTATCTATGTTGGAGGGATTCTACTGCTTCCTTGGCAGCGAACAGGCCTAGTCTTACAGCTGCTGCTAGCCTTTGTGATAGGGCTGATTATTGATGCTTTTTATAACAGTCTAGGTATACATGCCTTTGCTTCTGTACTTATGGTCTATAGTAAGGCATTTTTGCTCAAGCTGATGCTACCAGCTAGCAGTTATAAACTTGATGCTCGGCCTACACTAAATAGCATGGGCTTTAAAAAATTTTCTGTATTCGTACTCATACTCCTAGCGATTCACCATGCAGCAGTATTCTTCTTAGATGCTTGGGACAGTGCTTTATACCTAATAAGCATACGTAGGGTAGTTCTTAGCACGCTCTTGACTTATTTTGTTATCTGTACTGTTCAAAGCCTTCCTACACTAATAATAAGCAATCGATAATGCTATGAACGCTCCTAGAAGTCGCGTTATCCAGGTATTTTTTGTCCTTGTAGGCTTTGTCTTTGTAGTTAAGCTCTTCTCTATACAAGTGCTAAACACTGGATACAGGCTTGCCGCTGAAAAAAATATGATACAGCGTGTAGAAGAATACCCGTATAGAGGTATAATCTATGATAGAAATGGTAACTTCTTGGTATATAACGAGCCCATCTATGATTTAATGGTCGTTCCTAAGGCAGTAAAGCACCTGGATACGCTAGCTTTCTGTCAAGACTTTGGTATAGGCTTGCGAGACTTTGAAAGAGCACTTACAAAGGCAAAGTGCTACTCCTACGTAAAGCCTTCTATCTTGATAAAAAACATAGATCATATAACATGGGCCAAAGTACAAGACCGGCTTGCTGAGTATACAGGCTTCTCTATCAATGTGCGTACTGTGCGGAAGTACCCCTATCCTATACTAGCCAATACTTTGGGATATCTTGGCGAGATAAGTGCTATACAGCTAGCCTCAGATGTGGCTCATTATTATAAACAAGGTGACTTAGTGGGCATCAGTGGTTTAGAGCAGAGCTATGAAGCAATGCTAAGAGGAAGACGGGGCATACGGTATAAAATTACAGATGCAAGTGGGGTGGAAAAAGGACGCTTCAAAGGTGGTGCCCTTGATAGCATAGCTATTCCTGGTCAAGACCTCACGGCTACTATAGATGCTGCACTGCAAATGTATGGTGAACAACTCATGAAAAATAAAATTGGCAGTATAGTGGCTATCAAACCCAGTACTGGAGAGGTTTTAGCCATGGTATCTAGTCCTGCTTACGACCCTAATCTATTGACTGGCAAAAACTTTAGTGGCCACTTTTCTAGGATAGAAAAGGATAGTCTGGCTCCACTCTTTAACAGACCGATTATGGCCATGTATCCACCAGGATCTATTTTTAAGCTTGTACAAGCACTGATCGCACTACAGGAAAAGGTAATTCATGTAGCTACTACCTATGCTTGTGACAAACATTTGCTAAAATGCCATCCTCACCCATCGCCAACTAACTTGCACAAAGCTATTCAGCACTCTTGTAATCCTTATTTTTACCATGTATTCAAGAAGATTATTAACCAAAATATATCCAAGGACACTTATGAAGATACGCGAGTAGGGCTTGATAAGTGGTGCAAGTATGTTCAGCAATTTGGACTAGGTAGGCAGCTAGGTATAGATATACCCCATGAGCAAGGTGGATGCATCCCTGATGTACAGTTTTATGATGAACGCTATGGACGAAAATCTTGGAAAGTCTCTACCATCAGGTCTTTGGACATAGGGCAGGGCGAAATGCTAGTTACCCCTTTACAAATGGCTAATCTAGCAGCTATTATTGCCAACCGAGGCTATTACTGCACGCCTCATTTAATTAAAAAAATAGGGAGTCAATCGATTGTATCAGAAGAGCCAGAGAGGCATAAGGTTGCTATTGATAGTGTTTATTTTGACTTTGTAGCGCATGTTATGCGTGATGTAGTACGCTATAGCACGGCATGGCGAGCAAATATTAAAGATAGCACTGTTTGTGGTAAAACAGGCACTGCTGAGAACCCTCATGGGGAGGATCATTCTGTCTTTATGGGATTTGCACCGCTAGAAGACCCGCAGATGGCTATAGCTGTGTATGTGGAGAATGCTGGTTGGGGAGCCCGGGCTGCTACTGCTATAGCTGGCTTAATGATAGAAAAATACTTGAAGGGTAAAATAGCTCGTAACTGGGTCCAAGATTACGTACTAAAAGGAGACTTTTCGCATTGAAAGCAGAAAGTACAATATGGGCTAATTTTGACTGGCTCCTTCTGCTGCTATACCTGAGCCTAGTAGTCTTTGGTTGGCTCAACCTCTATGCAGTTGACTATGAAACGGCATTCAATACAAGTCTATGTGACCTATCTAGTAGTGCTGGCAAGCAATTGCTATGGATAGCTACCGCTATAATCATCTTTAGCATCTCTTTGTTCTTTGATACCCAATTCTATCGATCTCTGGCCTATATTTTCTATACGTTAACTTTATTACTTCTAGTCGGGACGCTGATTTGGGGTGTAAAAGTAGGTGGGCATAACTCCTGGTTTCAATGGGGTAGTATCCAGTTTCAGCCTACAGAGTTTGCGAAGCTTGCTTGCGCCATGGCCCTAGCTAAGCACTTAGATAAGAGCACTGCTAAGCTCACGCAACTGAAAACACAGCTCGCCTTATGCTGTATCATACTACTTCCAGTAGGCTTAATCTTGCTACAAGGAGACGTAGGTTCTAGTCTGGTTTTTAGCGCTTTTATCATCGTGTTCTACAGAGAAGGGCTTCCTTCTTTCACCATCCTAATAGGGCTAGCTATAATTACTATATCTGTCTTGATTTTAT
>JBCCHM010000093.1:0-3291 GCA_039028755.1 Bacteroidota bacterium
AAAGAGGTACTAGGAGATAGTCTAGCGTAATCTTACGCTGCTGTATGAGTAGACATAGAGGCTTTATAATCTATACTGTAGAAATTCGTATCATTCGGTAAAATATCTACCACACTGTAATGGTACTAGATTGGACCAGCTCACCAAAATAACAATACCTGCCTCCGCTACCACGCATACCCAACCTCCTTACCATCACGGTCGAAGAAGTAAAAACTTCCTGTTTAAGATTAGAATCTTAATAGATAATGTACAAAAAGTACATAAAGACCAGATGGAGTAATTTATCAACTGAGTTAACGTCATAATAATTGTGTACAATGTATACTCTATTGCACTTGTATCAATATATGCCTAGTAGTACAATGACACATTACTATGAAAAACAAACTAGGCAAGCTTAGGTTGAGAACCTGACGTTAGAGAATACTAGCTTAAAATACACAAATAATTTGACGTTACCCCATGAACAAGAACCTGGTGTAGATTACCCTGCATATCTACTATAAGTTGCCTCTTCCTTCCCTTGATTTCCCCATCAAAGCCCCTAGATGCTCCCTTGGCCGCAGTTTTTACCCTCTGTGGAGCCATGCAGTCGATAAGGATTTGGATTAAGTCCTTGTTCTATGCCTCGCTCCTTAACTAGCTCTGCTAATACTTTCTGCCAGACTCCTTTTTGAGACAGGCGTCTAAAATATCCATAGACCGTTTTCCAGGGAGGGAAGCTAGGGGGTAACAATGCGCCATTGGCAGCCTGTTTTGACTAGCTAAAGGATAGCATTGACTAAAGTAGGGCGACTGTGTATGGCCCAGTTTCCATAGCCATTGCTGTATTCAAAATGGTGTCGGATACATTGCCACTCAGCATCTGTCAAATCAGTGGGATACATGTTAATTAGATATTTTGATGAATAATTAGAAATATGAGCCAATTTAATGTTTTTTCATTGAGACAGTTTCTAAATACACATAACTAATTTGACGTTATCAATAACAGGGTGTGTTTATGCCTGCCGTCAGCATAAGGCTGCGCTGCAGGCGTCGCTCAGCCATAGAGGCAGTGGTAGGGCGTCTGAAATGAGATTAGGCTAAACAGGAATTGCTGAAGAGGGTAGACTAAAATAAAGGAGTTCGTTTATACTTGGCCTATCTAGAGTGCAGAATGATGTGAAGGATTCTCGATAGAGAGGCTTTGATTAAGTTGATACATAAAGAAAGGGAAGCGTTATATACGCTCCCCTTTTTGTTTTTATGATTGCCGCCTAATTTGTGGTATATGTCACTACTACGTCTTCTACACCTTCTATTTTCTTACCGTCTTTTTCAAGAGCAAATTTAATTTTGGCTGAAGCGGCTTTTCCTATGTCAGCTAGGGTGACTTTGATTTTTACTTTATCATGATCACTTTTTTTGAGCTTATCTTTTCCAAGCAAGTCTTTTAGGCTTTGCCCATTAGGGTCCGACCCTTTAGATTCTAATTTTACTTCATCCTTATCACCATCTTCGGCACCACTAGCATCATCATTTCTATAGGCAGCTGTTTTTTCTACTTTCAGTTTTATTTTTTCCAGATCTAGCTCTTTAGCGCCTTCTTCTAATTTTACCGTTAGCTCAGTATCTACAGTTCCACTAGTACTACCGCTAGCAACAGTAATTTGCTGTGATTCTTTAGCAGTGAGTTTTATTTTTAACGCGTCTTTATTGTCCTTATCACAAGAGCATGAAGCAATATTTAGTACGATTGCTAAGCCCATCAGTTTGGCTATCCAAGCCAAAATAATTCCACTTTTCTGTTTTTTTACTAAGTTGTCCATTATTCTGTTTTTATTTTGTATGCCTATGCCAGTGCTTCGAAACGAACATTACCAGCAGAAGCGACCCTTACTTATCTTTAACTACCGCAAGATATAAACTATTAAGCATTTAACCAAATATTGCTTGTAATTTCTTATCACTAAGCAGTTATTATGATACATGGTGAGCAGTTTAGAAAAGGAGCTGGCAGTATTTTATCTATAGTAACAGTTGTATTTAGATGGCTGTAGCCTTATGGTGGCTTGTAGTTTTCTACTAGCATTGGAAGCAGCATATGCTGAAATAAGGCACGTAAGCTTAGCACCCCACTCAACAAGACACCCTACCCTGAATCAGGGTAGGTGATAGCCTAGATATTTTGCCCATTCCGTAAAAGGAAAGAGGCTGTATCATTATACAATAAGGATTAACATGTTCTGTTTCTGTATTTAAAAATGATTAAATTATCTCACGAAATCCTATTCATAGACTAGCAATTTTTGCAAGAAAAACTTGCTCTATACTACTAATCCTTGCAAAGGAATATCATTATCTATGCTCGGTAAAGCCCCTGATCAAAACCCACTTGATTACTTTAAAGCTACTCTTAAGCAAGCGATTAATCCCAAACATCCAGTCGTTATGCTGGCTCACAATATCCCGTGGAAGAGCCTAGTAGACAATTTTGAGCAACTCTATTCTCACATGGGGGCTCTCCTAGTCAGCATTTAAGAAAATGGTACGAGTTTGGCTCGAAAGTCTCGCTAGCCATGCTTGTTGGTAGTCATGTGATGGTTAGGGTTGAGAATTTTACTGGTAACCCCCACCGGATAGTAAGACTTTGGCCGTGGCCCTGAATACACTACCTTAGGGTTCTGCTAAGAGCAGTTAACATTATTTTACTTTATATTCTATGTGGTGTTCAGTGTCAAGGCTACTAGGGCTATCTTCTGAAGATTTGTGCTTGCTAGAACTATCGAGAGTTAAGGATCGACTCAATAGACCTCTTGCAAAACCCTAAAGAATACATTTTTTACATATAGAGGAGGTTCTAGAACCACAGTTATGCAAGGAGTCTAATATATTTAAAGAAATATCTTGCTCATAGAGAGACTTACGTCTGGTTGTGTGGTAAGGTACTCCTAGTATTGAGATCATCCTCAAAGCTGAGGAGGTTAGAGTAAAACGAAATGAACCTGGTTAAGTTAGCAGTAGAGCTATTGGGAGTATATTTTGAATAAGGCCTTAGCTCCTTTGTAGGAGAGAAGACTAAATATAACCAACTACTATTTTGAAGGCTATCGCTGATGCTTTGCTGAGATGCCTAGCACATATATGAGCGAGGACGAGTAAGTATAAAAGAGGTTGTGTAAGAAGTCTAAATGACTAAGTAAAGTGTAGTGATATCTATGACCAGATTATCGCAAAAAGTTATGTATAAGCTTTTCTTGCGCATAGCCTGCTTAGGACTAGTAGGCGGTGTTCTGCAGCTGCTCA
>JBCCHM010000094.1:0-3275 GCA_039028755.1 Bacteroidota bacterium
TCAAACTTGTCTATTAATGTAGAATTATATAAATTCATAGTGTATTACACAAAAACTTTATTAAACCCAAACAGCTATGTATGATCATCTCAAAGATTACATCAAGCAGCTTGCTGCAAGCAATAAAGCTACTATCGTTGATATTAGAAGGCATATACATGCCCATCCAGAGCTTTCTTTTCAGGAGTTCAGCACGGCTAAGTTTATAGGTAAGACCTTGAAAGACCTGGGTATTGAGGTGCAAGAAGGTATTGCCAAGACTGGTCTAGTGGCCTTGATCAAGGGTAAAAATCCAGACAAACGCATAGTTGCACTTAGAGCTGATATAGATGCCTTACCTATCCAAGAGAAAAATGACGTTGCCTACAAATCACAGGTAGGTGGTGTAATGCATGCTTGTGGGCATGACGTACATACTGCTTCTATGATAGGTACGGCTATGATTCTGGATGCCTTAAAAGACAGGTTTGAAGGCACTGTTAAGCTTATCTTTCAGCCTGCAGAGGAGCAAGTCCCTGGAGGTGCTATATCTATGATCAAAGAAGGCGTACTCAAGAATCCAGCACCAGCTAGTATTCTAGGCCAGCATGTAGGCCCAACTATACCTATAGGTCAGGTTGGTCTTACCAAAGGTAAGATGACAGCTAGCGCAGACGAGCTCTACATTACTGTACAAGGGCAAGAAGGCCATGTTGCTTCGCCCCACCGTGCTGTAGATCCTATACTCATTGCCGCACACATCATCGTAGCTTTACAGCAGATCGTCAAAAATAGTGACCCTATTGTACCATCTTTACTCTCTATCTGCCAAGTACAGGGTGGAGAAGCCACCAACATCATTCCAGCATCAGTGTATCTAGCAGGTACGTTTCGTACTGCTAATGAGCAGTGGCGGGAGCAAGCCCACCAAAAAATAACTGACCTGGTGCAGGGTATAGCCCAAGCTATGGGAGGAAGTTGTATCGTCGACATAGCCAAAGGCTATCCCAGCCTGTATAACGATCCAGCGTTAACTCATAGAGTAGGAGAGGCAGCTAAGGAGTATGTAGGTAGTGAAAATGTCAGCTATATAGATATGTGTATGGGTGGGGAAGACTTTGCTTACTACGCACAACAAGTGCCTGGCTGCTTTTATTTCATAGGCATTAGAAATGAAGATAAGGGGATCGACTCTTTTGTACATACACCTACGTTTGATATAGATGAACATGCATTAGAGATAGGTCCAGGCCTTATGACATGGCTGGCCTTGCAGGAGCTGGCTTTGTAGCCCTAGTGCCAGTATTGAATAAGGATAGTGGTGAGCAGGCCATACTTCCCTTTATATGGTTAGAGCTTCAGCCATCGAGAAAGTGGGAATAGCCTCATAAAATTGTTTACTAGTTACAGCTACATTGCGCAAAAGTTGCTGAGCTCCAGCTATAGCGCGTAGACTCAGCCTATCTGCCTGTAAAATAGGAATATCTCCTTGGGTAGTGATTAGATAGGTTTGGTCTCCTTTGTATCGGTGGGCATGGGCTTGGTAGGGGAAGCTTTTAACATCTGTTCTTGGTCTACTGCCTACCTCCTTGACGAGGCTCTTTGCCTCGTCGTAGATCAGTGTACCCCCTTTAGGAGAAGCATCTGCCAAAGCAGACAGCTTTGCTACATATCCATCTAAGGCAGGAGAGGGTTCATCATACTCCTCGCTGATGCCGCTTATAAGTGCTATATTGTGTTGGTAAGCTAGAAACTGAGGCTGAGGATCGACAGGCGAGGAGGGGAGAGCATCACCTTGGAGTATAATGATAGGTGCTTCGCCTAGCTGTACTGTAGTTTCCAAGCCAGGAGCATCTACCACATAGTCAAACGCTCGATGCCAGTATCGTAGAATATGGATAGTGATCGCACAGATGATCGTACGCTCTACCCCTCCTGTAATGACGATGCGCTGTTTGTCCTGGGCATATTCATAGATGTATGTAGGGTAGGTGTAGATATCTAAGCCTAATTGCTGGGCTATTTGAAGCTCTGGATTGTCTGGCTGAATTGCTCTACCTACAATAACTTCGTCTAATGCTTGGGTGACCTTAGTAGGGAACCAGCCTGGCTGTGTAGGCAGTAAGCCTGCCTGGGCTAGCTTTTCTTGGCTAGACTCAAGGAGTACTTCAGCACTACCTGTGACAGCATAGCCCTGTAATTGTAGGGCTATGGCTAAATCGCTCATCATCCGTTCTGCTATACCTATAAAGTGTATGTTGTTATTCATTGTTTAGCTAACATTTGATCATTACCTATACTTTCGTATCATTCAAGATCGGTGACCTGCTCTGGACTTAAACTAGTAATGCTGTGCGCATAGCTACTGTAGGGGGCTACTAGGCCACTCTCTTTAAAACTTATAATCTACAATTTTGTGAATTTTGTACTGGTACAAAATTATCTGATAAAATCTCAAGCAGATAGGGGAGCGAAGCTGCATGTACACCTATTACTTGGGTGATATTAATATTTTGCAGTGGATAAGACTACTGGCTGCTTCTTGCAGGCAAAATTATAACCATACTATACTCTTAAGCAATAGGACCAAAACAATAACAATCTATGACCACCAACAAAAAGTTAACCCGACAACTCACCTTAGTCTGCTTATGCTTAGGTGTACCGTGGTATGCTTATGCACTTGGCAAGCCTTGTTATAAACACCCAACTTCGAAGCAGGAAGGGATAGCAAAAACATGGCTCTTTGATCGCTATTGGTCACCTTATGCTGCTGCTAGTCTGCTTATGTCAACTAGAGCTTGCTTGAATGCGGTAGAAGATCAATGGCTGCTTGACAGAGCAGGCCATAGCCTGGGGGTGAGGTATACTACGGCTGTTATCAATAACCTGGTCAATGATCTGGTCATGCTCACTGCCCATGAGGTAAATGGGCATGGGTTTAGACAAAGAAGTTATAACAAGCCAGTAGCAGGCTATGGGCTTAGTCCTAAGTTTAAGCTAATAACACCTTTTTTTACCCCAGTGAATGGCTTAGGGGGAGTAGCATACTACACAATATGGTATTCGCCAGAAACGGCTGATTTAGAATTACTACTCGCTATAGCAGGTAATGAAGCCAACGCTATACTAGCCCATGAAATTCTTTTCAAAAACTTCAAAGTAGGCTACTTAGATCATAGAGACTATAACCTATTTTTTAAAGCTTTTACTAACCTGCTGGGCTACCTTATGGTCACAAGTCCAGATCAGCCAGGGGATGACATACAAACTTACTTACATACCATCCAGAAAAA
>JBCCHM010000095.1:0-3189 GCA_039028755.1 Bacteroidota bacterium
GTCGTTTTGAAAATTTTGTTGCATCCCATCTGTTGAAAGCATGTCATTTTTGGACGGATATAGGCCTAGGGCAGTATAATTTATTCTTTTTAAGAACAAAAGATAGAAAGGAAGTGGACTTTTTGATCACCAAAGATGAAATACCATGGATTTTAGTAGAAGCAAAGCTTAGTAATACTAAAACTTTGTCTAAGAATTTGGCATATTTCCATAACCAATTAGCTACTAAACATGCGTTTCAAGTGGCGCATAATATGCCCTATATTGATAAATCATGCTTTGACTATACTACTCCTACCGTTGTTCCTGTATCTACCTTTTTATCACAATTAGTTTAGAATCCTTTCAGTTCCATTTTCCACGTGCCCTTGTCGGATATCTTCCTCTGCTTGGAGTGCTCTTAGGGTGAGTTTATCCCACAAAAGGGCCTTGCGCAGGTTTAATCAGCAGCCCTTTAATCACTTGCAGTAGCCGCTCATCTTAACAATTATCTTCTTTTCTTGGACTTAGCTTCCAATTCCTCAATATAGGCTTCTGCATGCTCGATGTAGGCGTGCTGACACCTATTTTTAGTGTACTGCTTGTAGTTAAACACTACACTAAGACCTAGATCTACAGTTAGGCAAAACAAGACGATTACTAACCAATTTGGAATGCTAAGGCTGCTTTGAAGCGTTGTTTTAATGTTTTCATGCTCTCGTTTCATACCTTCTATATCTACACAGATAGGATGCTGGTAAAGCGATTCCAGCCTTTGTAGGTGGTCAGTGATTTGATTATTCACCCTGTTGTAATCGTTCTTGGTCTTTTTAAGGCTCTCTATTTCTTTGACTAAGATTTCATAGAGTACCGTCTGGCTTAATTTAGGTTTACTCATGGGCTAAACTTTTTTAGGTGAGTATCAAGATTATTGATCAAGCGTTGTAGTTCCTTCGTAAAGTCATGACGCTCCTTCATCAGGTTGCTGATGCGAGAGAAGTTATTGCGGTACTCTATCAAAAGGCGATATAAAGCTAATTCTTCTTCTGTCAGACGAGGTTTTAGGGTTTTTCCTAGACAAGCCCGACGTATGTAGTCGCTTACACGCAGGGCGCTTTTGTCAGCAGCTAGTTCGATGGCTTTCTTTTCTAGAGAATAGACGCGGAAAGTAAGACGTTCATTGCGCGAAGCAGAAGATTTGGGACGCATGGAATGGAAAAGAATTTTTATTTACAATCAAATCAAGGGATACACTACTGCACCTAAGTTAAGATTGTCGACCGGAGGGAGCAAGACTGTTTTTGTACTAACAAAAACACATCTTAAAAAAAAGAAAGAGAAAAGGAAAGAACTAAAGCATAAAACAACAAATTGACTTCGCTAAGAAGCTCTTTAAAACGCAGCACATTAATCTGGAAGTTCAACAAGCAATGAATTGGGATACCATCGAGCTATGGGATACTGCACTTGTAGGAGAGAACAACTCAGATAAAGTAGAGTTCGGTGTTGAGCAGAAAAAATTTATTGCAAAAGCTGGGGATTTAGTAATTGCTGGTCCATATGTTAAACGCCGTTTTAAAGCCTTAAAGGACAGTCACTTACTTGTAATCAACTCTCCATCTGGACCATCTGAAGGATTTATTAGAGAAGTAACCAATTCTCCGAAGGGATACATTCCTAATGAGAATGATAAGCAAAGGTTTATAGAAAAGTATAAAATTCATATAGTAGCTCCAGAGTAAAAAGGTCTTAAAATACGTTGTGAAAGGCTAAGTTTTTCACTGAGTTAAAGTATAGTAGTATACTTTTTGCTTTGGGACTTTTTGACTAGCAGAGTGTATTAATATTAACCGGTAAGTTTAAGCTCAGTAAATGGCAAGAAGTGTCCCTACAGCTCTCTAATAAACGTATTGGCAATACAGGTGGCTATGCGGCCAAAGTATTCAATGACAAATACAGTCTTGGATTTTTCGCCAATAATGAACTGGGTAGTACGCATAATACCAGCCATCAAAAGGCTAATGATAGCCACATTTATAGCGCTCCCGAGAGCATACGGAAACAACTCCAGGCCCGTAGTTATGAAAGGGATAGCATGGGATAGAGAATACAACAAGCTATAGCCAATAACCCTCATTCATCATGAAGACATCATTAGACCAGCTACCCAAAGCACTCCCTCCAGAGAAAATAGCGGAGCTGGAGAAGGTAGTAGAGATCATTAAGTACCGTTTCGAGCTTGACAAGGATGATCCCAAGTTTAACCTAGAGATGATTATCCTATTTGGAAGTTACGCTAGAGGCACTTGGGTAGAAGAAACGCGGGTCAAGAAAGGGATTACCCATGAATACAAAAGTGACTTCGATATACTGGTAGTGACCGGTAGATCACTATCAAGAGGCCAGTGGATGGAGCTGTGCATCGAAGAACACTTAGACTCATGGCGCAGCATTGAAACAGAGGTTAATATCATTCATCATGGTATCAGTAAGGTAAACAGGAAACTCGAAGAGAATAATTACTTCTTTACGGATGTCGTCAAGGACGGAGTCATGCTCTATGACAGCGGTAACTACACCTTTGCTGAGCCAAACACCTTAGCTCCCCAGGAGAAGGCAGAGGTAGCGCAAGAAGACCTAGAGTATTGGATGAAAGAAGGAGATGACTTTTATAAGATGTACGAATCCGCTCTAGAAAAAGAACTCTACAAAAAAGCTGCTTTTAATCTACATCAGGCTACAGAGTGTTACTACACAGCTATTCTACTGGTCTTTCTAGAATACAAACCTAGAAGTCATAACATTTACCGCCTCAGAAAAGAAGTGAATAGCATTGACGAGCGCTTTAAAGATGTATTTCCTAACACCACTAAAGAAGAAGAGCGGCGGTTTGAGCTTCTGAAAAGGGCTTACATCGATGCACGCTACAAAAAAGACTACACTATTACTTTGGAAGAGCTGAAGTATTTAGGCGGAAGAAACCGAATGTTACGTGCACACGCCTGGAAAATAGCCCCAGAGAACATAGCTCGCTTGAGAGGAATGAAAAGTGAAGCTTAGGAATAGCGCACTTTTCATGTGATAAAGTTTTCGCAGTACTAATACTAATTAGAAAAGGTGATACAGTCATATTGTATGATATGCATCATAATAATATTGTATTACTTTTTTACAGAATTACTACATGCAAAGTAATATTGTATATATATA
>JBCCHM010000096.1:0-3186 GCA_039028755.1 Bacteroidota bacterium
TAGTTCTAAAATGGAAATTTAAAAAGATACTATAAGTTTTCTATAAATTCTAAATGTAAAAATTCTAATAATGGAAACACCCTCAACAAAACAAATACGGGAGAAGATGAAGCAAGTTTTTGGCTATGACTCGTTTAAAGAAAGCCAAGAAGCTATTATTAAAAATGTGTTGGCTGGTAAAGACACCTTTGTTATCATACCAACAGGAGGAGGTAAGTCTTTATGCTATCAAATACCTGCGCTTATGCAAGAAGGGGTAGCCATTATCATTTCTCCCTTGATAGCGCTGATGCAAGACCAAGTTGATCAACTTTGTAATCTAGGCGTCAATGCCGCTTTCTTGAACTCCACCCTCTCTCTAAGAGCCGTCAATACTATCAAGAATGAAATATTAGCAGGTAAAATCAAGCTACTCTATGTAGCACCAGAAACCTTAATCAAGGAAGATAGACTCGCCTTTCTGAAGCAGGTTAAGATCTCTTTTATGGCTGTAGATGAGGCACACTGCATTTCAGACTGGGGCCAAGATTTTAGGCCAGAATATAGAAACATAAAAACAGGTACACTCCAGCAGCTAGGCAAAATCCCTATCATCAGCCTCACAGCTACGGCTACACCTAAGGTACAGCTCGATATTCTCAAAAATTTAGATATACCAGATGCCAAGATCTTCAAGTCATCCTTTGATAGAAAGAACTTATACTATGAAGTAAGGCTTAAAGAACAACAAGCAGAAAAGCAGCTTATCAAGTTCATCAAAGACCAACCAAGAATAACAGGCATAGTATACTGCCAAAACAGAAAGAAAGTAGAAGAGGTTGCTACGCTGCTGAACATAAATGACATTAAAGCAGCGCCCTATCATGCTGGCCTAAATAAAAATACAAGGATGAGAAACCAAAATAATTTTCTGCGTAAGGAAGTTGATGTAATTGTAGCCACTATCGCCTTTGGGATGGGTATAGACAAGCCAGATGTCCGATTTGTCATCCACTATGATGCCCCTAAGTCTCTCGAAGGCTATTATCAAGAAACAGGAAGAGCTGGCAGAGATGACTTACCAAGTGCATGCTTAATGCTCTACAGCCCTAGTGACATCCTCAAACTGGAGCGGCTGAATAAAAGCAAACCTGGTGAAGAAAGAGAGAGAGCTAACATGCTATTGAATGAGGTAAGGGCATACGCTCTATCTGGCGTTTGCCGCAGAAAACAACTACTGCATTACTTCGGTGAGACCTATGAAGGCGTCTGCAACTATTGTGATAATTGTAGGGAGCCTACAGAAAGTTATGAAGGAGAGGGCTACCTCAAGATAGTGCTAACAGCTGTGCAGCAGACTCAAGAGCGTTTTAGTATAGACCATATCATATACGTCATACAGGGGACAAAAGACCCCTATACAGAGAGCTATCACCACCAAAAGCTTCCAATCTTTGGCAAGGGTAGCGACCAAAATAAAACTTTTTGGCAATCAGTCATAAGGCAAGCATTAATTGACGGATTATTAGCCAAAGACATCAGACAAGTAGATATCTTACAGCTTACAGAAAAAGGCAAAAGCTTTTTGAGAAACAGCTACGCCATCAAACTATTGAAAGATAACGTATACGAACCTATTGAAAGCGAGAAGAAATACGAGAAGAAAAATATGCCTACTGACAAAGCCTATGATGCATCTTTATTCCAACTCCTGGAGGAGCTAAGAGAAAAAGTAGCGCAAGAAAGAGGAGTACCCACCTATGCCGTCTTACAAAATACCTCGTTAGAAGAAATGGCCATCGTCTATCCTACCAATCTAGAAGACTTAGCCCGAGTCAGTGGCTTGAGCATGAGCAAAGCTATTAAGTTCGGAAAACCTTTCATACAGCTCATCAAAAAGTATGTAGGAGAGTACGATATCATAACAGCCTCAGACATCGTCATAAAATCTAAGGCTAATAGATCCAAGAACAAAGTGTACATCATTCAACAAATTGATAGCAAAAGCGACTTAGAAGAAATTGCGGCAGCACAATCACAAAGCATGGAGGAGCTGATAGAACAAATAGAGCACATATGCTACTCAGGCGTAAAGCTAAACTTGAACTACTACATTGACACTCTCTTGACGCAAGAGCAGCAGCAAGAAATCTATGGCTATTTTATGCAAGCTAAGGAAGATAGCATCAAACAAGCCTATAAAGCCCTAGGAAATAAATATGATGAAGAAGAAATTAGGCTGATGCGCATCAAGTTCCTATCTGAAGTGGCTAACTAGCCGCTTATGCACTCCCAGAGTATACTAGTGGGAGAAATAGAGAAGTTAGGCTCTTCATTAGTTCTATGAAGAAGCTAGCGATTATACCTCTATAATAACTGTACTATACATCAATACAATAGCCCATGGCAAAAAATATATGGACTAATAGCTGGATAGGGTTACTATTACTCTGTGCTTGTAAAACGGCCACGATCTATCAAAACACTACTACGCTTGCTGACCGTATATGGCCTGCAGATTCTCTACTCAACTTCTCATTCCACGTACAAGATACTGCACAGCCCTATGATATTTACCTTGTAGTAAAAAATACACAAGACTATCCTTATCAAAACCTCTATATCACTTACTATCTCGAAGACACTACGAAAAAGCTACTCAATACTGCGCTGAAGAACTATACACTCTTTGAGGTAAAAACAGGAAAGCCTAGGGGTAGTGGATGGGGTAAGGTCAAAAACCATGAAGTGATAGCCCTGCAGGACTATCACTTCCCTTTTCCAGGCTTGTATACTTTGAAGCTAGCGCAATTTATGCGGACAGAGGCATTGCCTGGACTGCACGCTGTAGGCATCAAAGTCATTGCCCAGCGTGTATCTGAATAATAGATCGTAAGGCTTTTTGATAGTAGAAATGGTGCTACACTTAGCTAAAATAGTCGGCCCTTAATAACTCTAGCTGACTCTACGCAACACAAATTTCCTGACAGATATCCCTAGTAGTCTTGACGCTGTGCAGTACAGACAATACAAGTAAAAAAATCTAACTCCCTGAGTAGGAGTCTAAAGTTAAACCCTATACCAGCTAATATGTACTAGCCAAGATTTAATCTTAGATAGCGTGTAATTTATTCTATTTTTCTGTCAGTTAACTGCTAACTGGCAGCTAACTCCTTATCGAAGATCAGCTCATTGTCTTTCTCCAAA
>JBCCHM010000097.1:0-3174 GCA_039028755.1 Bacteroidota bacterium
ATACCGAAGAGGAAATGAGCAAAACGTATGATTGGGAAGATGATACTTATACGTTCCTACACTATGCAGCAGAAAAAGGTGACATAGAAGTAGTAGAGGAATTGGTAAAAAATAGAAAGGTATCAGTAGATGTTAAAACTGGCCAAAGAGGTAGAACTCCTCTACAGTTCGCAGCTGTGAAAGGACACTTAGAAGTGGTAAAATATCTTATAGCCCAAGGAGCAAATGTGAATGAGAAAGATAACGAAGAGGGATATGTGCTACATTATGCAACTATTGGTGGCAATATTGACGTAGTAAAGTTTCTTATAGATCGTAGCGCAAAAGTGGATGTACAAGACCAAGATGGTTTTACTATACTACATGTAGCCGCAAGATTTAATAAGTTAGAGCTAGCAAAATACTTTACAGGAAGAGATGACGGTAGGAGTCTCATTAATAAAAGCAGTAACGGTGGTAATATGCCATTGCATATTGCAGCAGATGTAGGCAGTAAAGCTGTGGCTGGTGTCCTTTTGAAGGCTGGTGCAGAAGACATAAGGAATAACAAGAAATACTTGGCCTCTCAAGTAGCCGAGCGTAGGGGATATAGAGAAATAAAACAAATGATTGCTGATAATAAAAAATGAATCTTAGTACTGTTTATAAAAAAGTCATTAAGCATTGGTGCTGTTGGGGGGGTATGATCCTTATGCTTATTCTCCCCAGCTATGTTATAGCTACGACGGTAAAAGCATTGCACATCTCTTCTATAGGACAAAAAGAGGAGTATGACTCAGAAGAAGAAAAAGAGCGTGCTACCGTATTGGAGATACATGATAATCAGCTAGTAACTGCTCTCAATGCTTTAATAGAAAATACAAGTAAAGCAGAGATGGAAGATGTAGTGGTTAATACGCCGGAAGCAATAGCAGATGCGTATGATGTTGATACTGATTATGAAGATAGTGACCCAATTGATGATTTAGGGGTATCTTCAAATAAGATAGACACAAAAGGTTACACTATTTTGGGATCTGATAGCATTAAAAACCGTTCAAGATACTCCTCCCGGAGAAGAAGCACATCCTATAACTTCACTAACAATTATGTTAAAAAAGGAAGTACAATACCTACCTCATCAAGCTTAGCAAAAGATGCAAAACTCATTCATGAGTCGTGTAAGGGGGATATAAGCCGCATCGTCATATTCTGTGTAGCGCTAAGGGATAAAAATGAGCACATCAAAAAGTTTGCCTTTCACAACAGTGAGACCGTTATGTCTCTTGGCTCTCGTATGCAGGCTGAAGCGTTAGGCTATGATGTAATTCAAGCTGGACAATCACATGCAGAAGGTCAATTTTTACAGTTTTTACATAACAGAGATCAAAAGAGACCAGGATTATATACCCATATAATAGCTATGGGATGTAGCAAACCCCATTGTAGAGAGTGTGACTGCTTGCTTCAGCTAGTACTAGGAAGAGCGTACAAAGAAATAACTGCAGCTGTGAAACCATCCGGCGCTGATAACCCTCCTGAGGTAATAATAGCCGATAGCAGTGAGGATCCTGCTGAATTTAGCATAGAAAAGAAATGTAGGTATAAGGTAAACATAGGCGATGGTGCTATTGAAGATAAAACATATGACAACTTCTATATTCCAGAAGGGCTGAAGGATTTAATTCAAAAACAAGTAGGAGACAAGATCAGTTTTGTGGGAGGTAAATACACAAGAGCTCAGAGTAAAAAAAGAAAATCAAGTAAATCTTCAGAACAGGTTGAGCAACATAAAGAAGTGGTGCATATAGCCAAGGAAATGCGCCGTCTAGGCATTGCTTTAGAAGATCTAAGAGTACAAATGGAAGCTTTGGAACTAGATTCTAATGTGGTCCAGGAGTAAATATGGGTGTCTATCACAATGACTAAGCTTTGCCTGATATCCCAAACCTAGCCCAAACCTAGTGTATATAGTCAATTGAGTCAAGGTCTCCAAGTTAGGGAATAAGTTTAACCTAAAAACAGCACACTATGAAACGAGCAAACACAGACTGGAAACAGCTCAAAGAAGAGGCGGTGAATAGGCCTACTCCTGACACAGTTCAAGACCCAAAGGGGTCATCAAACTAACAGTTTAGGCCATTATATTTTCCTTACTAAAATTTTTTAGATACTTTACTAAATTTAAATTCTCGCCTGCTGCTACATAGAGCAGTGTCAGACCATCCCTATCTTTGGAATACATGTCTACACCTATGCCGTGGAAGTATTTTACTATGTCTAAATGACCTGCTCTTGCTGCGTAGTGTTGCAGGAGTGCCTCCACTGTCATCTACCTGCCCCCTATCTTTTCAAGACCTTGACTATCCCTAAATGACCTGCCGTACATACATAGTGTAGTGGTGTTCTACCTTATAGTCTCTTGTTTCTATATCGGCACCTTGTTCCTCTAATAAGCGGGCTACTTCTTGCATGTCTCCTAGCTTAGCAGCTTTCAACGAGCTCCCAGTCAACATCTGTACGCATACCAAGGTGTATGTTTTGCGCACCTCTGATATTGTAGCTTATCATGAGAGCCACTAGTAGGGAGGTTTTTATAAGTGTTTTCATATCAGTTCTATTTACTCGTTTGTGAATGTCATAATTAGGCTATGCATAGCTGGTGCTTTTGCAAAGATTGGCGGTTTGCCTGGCGGCTCTTTACTAAGATAAATTAGTAAATATTTCTGACTTTGTGCATGCGCTCGCTTGAAAGTTTGGACGTAATAGTAACTAGTACTAGCTCTGACTCTTGGTTATTATTTCAATAGTGTGCAGTGCTGGTACTCAGGTGCAACATCACAAGAGACAGGGTTAATGCATCTACACTGCACGCTTACTCCTTTTGGGTAATGACTGGATAAGCCGGTAGTGGGGGTGCAGTGTCTCGTTTATGGCTTATCTCCTAAGCGGCCATAGCCTGTTGGAGTAGTGTTACGATTGTAGTATGTCCCTTATGTCTCGCTCTAGCTAAGGGGGTAGTTCCTTTATTATTTTTTAGCTACATCTACCCCTGCTGCTAATAACAGCTCGAAGATCTCTTTATAGCCTCTACTTGCGAGTGAAATTTATATGAATATAACATTTTCCTTTCACCTATCATCAGAACTCATCGCTGAAATGTGATGTGTTTAACTCCACTTCCTTCGTGCTTGC
>JBCCHM010000098.1:0-3155 GCA_039028755.1 Bacteroidota bacterium
AGAGCGCTGGTTTGTGGCACCAGAGGTCGCGGGTTCGAGTCCCGTCTTTCACCCCCTTAAACATTAGACTTCTTGATCGGCTTTATGTTCCGACTTAGTGCAGATGTAGCATGTTTGCGGTCACATTTTGTGACCGCAAATGTATCTATGAAGTCTCAGACGTCACCCGATGCCTTTACAGAGCATGGTGTGCTGATGCGGGTCAATATATTTAAAGAGGGAGACTGCTAAAGCTGCAGCAGCTTAGAAAAACAGCAATCCGACCATAATATTAGCATTAAACAGCTATATCAGTATGTCAGCGCACTCTTTACAGAAAATCAAAAGCCAAGGTGACCATAGGCTTAAGACAAAGTAAGGCTATTTTAATGTGCATAGAACCTAGAACGAAGCTAGGGAGGAGTGTGCACAAGCTACAGCTAGAAACAAGTAGTGACCTAGTCGCCCCTTAATTAAGTACTAATTCAGTAAAGCTAACCTTAGATTAGCTGTGTGTTTTTAGATCAATATTCTCTGAAATCATGTTCTCTGCCTGAGGTTGCCTAGTTTGTTTTTTTATAGTATTGAGTCATTGTTGCGTTAAAACATTATATGCATACAAGTATGATATACGTTATCTAACTTAGTTTTTTTATGGCTCAAAACACCACACCTATTGCTTTATCTACTTACAAAAATCCTTGGCTGAAGCTATTACTACTGACAGGACTTGTTTTTATGGGTGCTTCTGTAGGTCATTGGGCTATTAGGGCACTGAATTGGCCTTATGCTGAGGTAGCTCAGCCGATAACTGGCCATGTGCATTCCTATAAAAAATTTTTACTGATTACACAGGCGACTATTGCTAGTAGTGCTTTTATTGGTGCTCCTATGTTTTACTGGCGTTTTATCGAGCACAAGCAAGTTAGGCTGCTTTTTCAGTGGAGGCAAGGGTATGCTTATCCTATCTTACTGACTCTGGGCCTGGTTTTCTCATGTATGCTGGTTAATACTTTATTGATTCAATGGAATCTTTCTGTAAGGCTACCTGCTTTTTTAGCAGATTTTGAAAATTGGGCTCAAAACAAAGAGGCTGAGCTAAAAAGGCTGACAGAGCTACTCACTACTTTTTACAATACTACAGACTTTTTAAGCGGCATCGTAGTGATAGCCTTTATTCCTGCTATTGGCGAGGAGTTACTTTTTAGGGGAATAGTCCAAAGCCTATTTTATCAGATCACAAAAAGTACTCACCTGGCTATCTATATTGCTGCGTTGATTTTTAGTGCTATTCATAGCCAATTTTATGGACTATTGCCGCGATTTTTGCTGGGGGTGCTGTTTGGTTATATATATGAATGGACTAAAGACTTAGCTTTTCCAACTATAGCTCATTTCTTTAACAATTCCTTTACACTCTTCATGTTGTTTCTGCATCAGCAAGGCTCTATCAAGCAAGATGTGCAAACTACCCAAGCGCTTCCCTTACCTGTTATTACTTTATTTACGGTTATAAGCCTGGCTTTAGCTAGTACGCTACAAAGGCACAGTAGGCGAAAGTTCAGTTAGACCTAGTTGTCTAGTATCACGTGCGACACGAAGTGGCACACTCAAAGTGTATGCCTATGCATACTGGGGTCGCATCCACACCCCATTGTCACACCCTCGGTGCTAGGAGAGTAATCCCCTATGCTAAGCGAGCGTAGAAGCTTAACCAAACCAGCGAGTGAGCGTCAAATGGAGGCAAGACAAAGTGGAAGAGGGTTGAACGAAAGTGAATCGCTGTATGAAAGTGTCGTAAAGAGGAAGGTCCGAAACTCACTGATACGGATCATTGAGCACGAGTGCAAGCTCACCTGCTGGGGGAGAGTGGCAGTTCTCCAGGAAGGATGCCAGGTCTCCGGCCCACCAGCGGCAACCCTGTCCATGTAACTTTGGTGTTCGGAACGTGGTAACCTCTTTCTGGCAAGAGCGAGGGTGTGGGAGGTGTCAAGAAGCGAATGCTACCCGCCCGAAAGGGCAACCCAAATCATAAGGGGGTAGAAAGCGGTTCCAACTTTGCCTCCGGTGAAAACGGGCTGACGTGACACTGGTGACACGACGAAGCATCGATACCAAAGAAGCTGAATAGGCTCAGAAAAGTTAGCGGTCTCCTAGGTAGGATCTAGTAGAGACCAACGTAATGCTCCTAGAGCTGCTTCACAGGAATGGCAATCTATTCGTTGGCGCACAGTGCAGAAGCGGGTGAGTCAACTGCGACGACGCATTTTTCGTGCCGCTAGAGAAGGTAGCAATGGAAAAGGCATCAGGCTATCACGAGTTGCTTGAGCCGTGTGATGGGAAACTATCATGCACGGTTCTTAGAGGGGGAGGGGCTCTAGGAAGACTCCTGCGGGGGACATCCCCAGGCCCTGACCTACTCGACGGTGAAGAGTTAGCTGTCTGGTACCATGGTTAATGGATCAAGTCTGCTAGTGCATAGGCTTCCTCAAGGCTATAAGGACCAATACAGACTCTACATAAATTGGCTAAATAGGCTCCTGTACCGAGCTGCTCGCCAAAATCCCGTACCAAGCTCCGAATATACGTACCTTTGCCACAAGCTACCTCAAACATGACCCTAGGAATATTGATCGAAGTGATGGTAAAAGTCCTGATAAAGACTTTCCTCGGAGCTAAAGCTATGGGTCGCCCCTGTCGAGCCTGGGTATAAGCTCTTACTCCCTTGGTTTTAACAGCTGAATAAGCTGGGGGAATTTGATCTATATAGCCCGTAAAGGACTGGGCTAGGTGGAGTAGGGACGCTTCTGTAACATGGGTATAGGCTATCTCGCTATCAAAATCTGTTTCTAAATCAACCGAAGGAGTGGTTTTACCAATCACCAGCTCGCCCCTATATACCTTTTCTAGGCCTTGGTAATGACTGATTGCTTTGGTCTGCTTACCTGTACAGATGACTAAGAGCCCTGTGGCCAAAGGATCTAGCGTTCCAGCGTGCCCTATTTTTTTTACACACAAAATAGATCGTAGCTTTTTGACTACATCAAAAGAAGTCCAACCCAGTGGTTTGTTGATAGGTATTACAGCTCCTTCCTGACAGGAAAGCTGGTTAAGCGACATGGGGATGAAATCTAGTAACTTAGACAAGGTAGTTGTACGCTAGCTTTAGTTAGCCT
>JBCCHM010000099.1:0-3131 GCA_039028755.1 Bacteroidota bacterium
AAATGAAGGAATCGGAGTTTAGGTTTAACAACAGGGAATAGGATTTGTATCAATGCTTGATAAGAAAACTCAGAGAAAAAACTCTCTAATGTTTAACAGAACCTAACTTTTTCTAAGCTTAGAAATGGCAATTTTTGTGAACTTTGCGGCAGCTAGGAGGCATTTATAGTGGCGGAATTATATACACAAAGAATATGCTCCATTTGGTTTAAGCTAATAAGTTAGTTTAATTTTGCTGAGTGAGTTAAACAGAGGGTTGGCTGAGCGGTCGAACGCGGCGGTCTTGAAAACCGTTGTACTCGCAAGAGTACCGGGGGTTCGAATCCCTCACCCTCTGCGTTGGGTAGTTCAGGGCCGGTTGGTATATCCCGCAGGGAAATCCCTCAGAACCCCAGCCGAGAGCTGGGCAATAACCTGACGAGATTCTGTCAATAACTTGGCTGAAAGCTCCCATACAGCTACGAAAGCAGGGGCAAGAAACTCGCTTAGATGCCTACTACAAAGTGATCTATTGTGATGTACTATTTATTCAGCTTTAAGGCGAGGAGCTCCTATAGTCAAAAAGCTTTACGCATGATCTATGGGGTAAAAGAAGATAATACACGATAAAGTCTTGCTACTAGCAGTGAATCCTACTGAGCGTAGTTCTGTGTGGGAAGAATACGAGGTATGGCAGTGTAATCTAGAATGTAAGAGAGGCGAAAATTTCTAGATACTAAAAATTATAAGAATCTGCAGTATAAAGTAGTACATATTCCCGCACTAATATGACGCTCCCTGTCTTCAGGGATAGCAATATCTCTAATATGGATGGTAATGTTAGCTAAGAGAGGAACCATACAGTTGTAGGCCGTACTTTGTGGAGCAGCATTCATACTAACTAAAAGCGCTCTTGAGTAACTGAAATCGGTAAGGGTTTCAATTATTTGTTACTTTTTTGAGTATCTAGATTTACAACCTAAACTCTATTTTTTTAAAGTGCAAATTGAATATCGCTGGGCCTTATCTAGCGTATGTGGACATTTCTTAAAGAAGGAGCATCTTTGCCATAAAAATCAACTAATCATGAAAAAGAAGCTATTTTTTCTGCTATTCCTGAGCATTCCATCTGACTATGCCCTAGCTCAGAGCCACTCCAAAGCACTAAAAATTCTAGAGCGTATAAGCCAGCCTGATACTTTCCAGACGGTCTTTGTCTATATTCTCAGAGAGCCTCACAAAGAGGATCAAGAGGAGATACAGGGGAAAGTGATGGTAAAAGAAAATAAGTATCGCCTTACACTTGGGGGACAAATAGTTATTAATAATGGAGAAACTGTATGGACCTACTTGCCAGCTGCCAATGAGGTATATATCAGCAACTATTACCCTGTGCAAAAAGCGTTAAGTCCAGTAAAGCTGCTGACTATTTATCGACAAGGCTTTTTGCCTATTGCGCTCAAGACCCAATCTATCCATAACCAACTCTGTGATGTAGTAGACCTGATTGCAGCGGGTCAGGAAAGCCTACTTACTAAAATCAGCTTGGCTATCGAACGAAAAACAGGACAGCTAAAAGAGCTAAAAGCATGGGATGGCAACGAAGCCTTGCATACATTCGTAATCACGGCGTTTGAGCCTAACATAGCGTTGGATGATTCGTGCTTTAGTTTTAATCCTAAAGACTATGAAGACATAGAAGTAATTGATCTGCGGTAAGCATTAACCCAATATGGCTATAAGTCCGGCTAAGAATACCTACAATGCAAGAAGACTTCTTACATTACATCTGGAATTTCCAGTGTTTCGACAAGAAGAACCTGACTACCTGCCAAGCTGATAAGCTAGCCATTTTAAATCCTGGCAATCGCAATGAACATGCAGGCCCAGATTTTCTCAACAGCAGTGTCAAGATCAATAACATAACGTGGCATGGCCACACCGAGCTTCATGTCAATGCCTCAGCTTGGTATCTGCACAAGCACCAAAAGGATCCTACCTATGATAATGTAGTGCTCCATGTAGTTTGGAATAACGACCAGCCTATCCAGCAGAAGGATGGCTCCCTCTTACCTACTTTGGCGCTGAAAGATAGGATAGCGCTACAATTATTCCAGCAGTATCAGCATTTAGTGCACAACAAGGCTAGTATTCCTTGTGCTAACCAAATCCACCACGTAGACGATATTGTCAAAACTTCTATGCTAGATAAAGCGCTCTTGCAGCGCTTGACATATAAAAACAACTTAGTCTATCGGTTATTAGATGGTAATCAAGGGAATTGGGAAGAAACGGCTTATCAGCTCCTAGCGTATAACTTTGGATTTAAAGTCAATAGCAGCACCTTTCTAGACTTAAGTTTGAGCTTACCCGTGAAAATCATTAAAAAACATGCTACTAATTTATTGCAGCTAGAAGCCCTGCTCTTAGGCCAAGCTGGCCTACTGATAAAAGAGAAGCATGAGTCAGAGGATTACTTGGCTGCGCTGACCAAAGAGTACACCTATCTAGCGCATAAATACCAACTTAGGACTGATAGACTCAGTAAGGTACATTGGAAATTCTTTCGGTTACGGCCAGCCAACTTCCCTACTATCCGCATAGCACAGTTTGCCCAGCTGCTACATCAGTATCCCCATGTCTTTCATTTACTGGCTAATACTTCATACAAGGAGCTGTACAAAAAATTAGCTATTACACAATCAAGCTACTGGCAAAAACACTATCTATTTGCTAAGCTAAGCAAGGCTAAGGTTCCTGGGCTAGGGGTGGCCAGTATCGAGAGTATCCTGATTAACACAGTAGTACCACTGTTAGTAGCTTATGGCAAATACAGAGGCGAGCAAGAACACATAGATAAGGCTGTTATGATACTACAAAGCTTACCTGCAGAGTATAATGCTATCATACGATATTGGAAAAAGCTGGGTATAAAAGTAAAAAATGCCTTTGATTCACAGGCTGTAATAGAGCTTTTTAATAGCTTTTGCTCCAAGAAAAAATGCCTATCCTGCAATATAGGGGCAACACTCGTGCAGTAGTTCCCTAGAAGGTCCAACAAATTAGTCCAATATGGCCTGGCTTATAGCTTTGGGTCTGATGAGTTTTAGCTACTTCCATAACGGAAAAACAAGTATTTATGACCGTTGCAA
>JBCCHM010000100.1:0-3114 GCA_039028755.1 Bacteroidota bacterium
ACAATTTTACGTATATAGTTGCAGGCCTTTCTATAGGCTAATGAATCTTTTGTAATGTTGCCTCCTAGTATAAGTTCACTAGTATTAGGATCAAGGTTAAGTGTGTGCATTACAATTAGGATGTATTGGAGAAATTCGTCGCTATTGCTGTACGGAAATCTATTGTAGTATAGTATGCTGGCTTTTTTTATGACGGTAATGTGGATATGCTCCGGTTCGGCTAAGATAAACATCCTAGGTGATGCTACTAGTCTTTGGGCTTTTAGACACGAAAATGCCACTTCTATAAAGCTGCTAGCTTGGTGCATCGTATAGAAGCTAGCTTGGTCATACGTTGTCTGAAACCACCTTAAGAGGGATGAGTCTAGCGCAAAAGCTACTGCTACATCTAATTTTGGATGAACGAAATGTTTAACTGTATTACTACCAATAGAAGAGGCAAGCTTTAAGTAATCAGCAGTATTTTTTTCTTGAAATAATGGCTTAGGGATCAGGGTATATTGTTGATTTTCAATACATAAAGTGATGGTATTCCAAACTTTCACTGCTAGAAATGGATGTTCTTGACAAATTTGCTTGATAGCACTGATATGCTCGATTATATGAACATGATGTAGCTTATATGTTTCTAATAACAGACATCGATTTGTCATTCGGTCAATACAGCAGACCCTAAAGCTTGTGTTACCTACGCTAATCGCTAGATGGTATTGCTGGATATGATAAATGCTAAGGCGCTTATCCTTAATAGAGCAAATAGGCTGATACTTGATTTTTATTGCAGTGGCTGCCATATAAGATTGAGCTTACTACCTGTGATTACATAGTCTTGATACACTGAACTGCTCTACTGCGTGTTTTTATTGACTGAGAGGGCAATTTAGGACTTTGAATCTTTAGCGACATATAGGACCACAAAGCTATTTACAAATTACAGGAAACGTGTGCTTGATAAATCCATGAAAAGTTATTAAGGATCGCCTATATAGCAACCATTCGCATGCTCATTTTTACTTATCTGCTTTGAAACTAACTAGTCTTTGCGTTGCTTTGTCTACCGAAATAAGCATCTTCATGTTTCTATGGTGAGCGAGCTGCGCTATCTTAATAAATACCTAGCTAAGTACAAGTATCGCCTTATACTTGGTATAATCCTCCTTGCTGGGACGCATGTTTTTTCCATTATCTCTGCTCGCTTGGTCAAGCACACTTTTGACTTTGTCAAGGATATTCTAGGCATTTATCAACTTTTTAGGGAAATGAGCTTGGAGGGTTCTATTTATAAAGAATTGCTCAAGGGATTAATCATGTATAGTGCTTTGATGCTGTTGATGCAATTCATCAAGGCTTTATGCTCTTTTCTACTGCGCCAGGCCTTTTTCGTAACGGCTAATAGTGTTGAGTATGAGCTCAAGAACATGATTTATAATCATTACCAGACTTTACCGCTTAGTTTCTATAGAAGAAATAGCACAGGTGAGTTGATGGCTCGCATCTCGGAAGATGTCAGTAGGGTAAAGATGTACCTAGGGCCTGCTATGATGTTTGGGCTTAACTCACTTACGTTTTTCCTGATACTGATCCCTTATATGCTTGCTATTAACGTAAAGCTTACCCTTTGTTCGGTTTTGCCCATACCGTTTTTAGCAGTGGGCATATATTGTGTAAGTAGCTTTCTATACCCACGCTCTGAAAAGATACAGCACAAGCTGGCAGAGTTGACTACCTTTGTGCAAGAGACTTTTTCGGGCATCAGGGTTTTACAAGCTTTTGGCAGGGAAACTGCTTTTATCAAGGATTTTACTCAAACCTGTGAGGGCTATAAGGCTAGTGTATTGAGTCTAACTGCTGTCAATTCCATATTCTTTCCCTTGTCCATAGGTATAACTGGCCTAGGTGTTATACTGACTGTTTTTGTAGGTGGGAAGGAGGTAATGAAGGGTACTATCACAACTGGTAATATTGCTGAGTTCATCATGTATATGCACCTAGTGACTTGGCCTGTATTCTCTATAAGCTTGGTGACTAGCCTTGTTCAAAGAGCTGCTGCCTCTCAAAAAAGAATCAATGAATTTCTCCGAGTACAAAACCCTATTATTACTAAAAAGCATTTGATACCCTCTATCAAGGGTAGTATTGCCTTTAAGGATGTAAGTTTTACTTATCCAGATTCTGGTATCCAGGCCTTGCAGACTATTTCACTGGAGGTGCCTGCAGGAGCATCTATGGCTATTATTGGTACTACAGGCTCTGGCAAAAGTACGGTTGCTAACTTGTTAACGCGCTTGTATGATGTTGATAAAGGCCTAATAACGATTGATGGTATTCCTATCCAAGATTATGCAATTCCTCCGCTAAGACAGCAAATGGGGTATGTGCCACAAGATGTGTTCCTTTTTCCAGATACTATCAAAAACAACATCGCTTTTGGTAAGGATAGAGCAACAGATGCTGAGATAGTACGAGCTGCCAAGCATGCAGGTTTGTATACAAGCATCCAGCGACTGCCCCAACAGCTGGAAACTGTGCTAGGTGAAAGAGGTATCACGCTTTCTGGGGGGCAAAAACAAAGGGTTGCTATTGCTAGGGCACTGATCCGGGAGCCTCGCATATTGTTGCTAGATGACAGCCTTTCTGCCGTAGATACTAAGACCGAGCGCAGTATTTTGAAAACCTTGGAACAGGTTATGCGAGGCAGAACTACTATCATTATTACTCACAGGGTATCTGCAGCTAGGCTAGCTAGGCAGATACTAGTACTGGAGGGTAGTAAAGTTGCTGAACAGGGTACGCATGAAGATCTACTAGCTGCTAAGGGGCTCTACTATAAGTTATATCAGCGACAACAAGCACAATATGGAGCCACTCAGTAAGGTAGCTAACGGCATGCCTACTCCAGACTTTTGTTACGCCTTATTACTAATTCTAAATAATTTCCTATGTACATAGATAGTAGCTCTGCAGCCAGGGTAACGCCTGTCAAGGGCATTCGAAAACGAACCTTTGATAATAAGGTGAGGCAGCGGCGCTTATCGCGACTGACCTATCAGCTATTTGACCTTACTAAACGGGAAAGAGACTTTATACTGATTATAGCTGTACTATTGCTAACAA
>JBCCHM010000101.1:0-3107 GCA_039028755.1 Bacteroidota bacterium
ATCAGATAATCGGGCTTACCATCATTATTCACATCGGTCTCCGTAATGCTAAACCACCAACCTTTCTGGGCAGCCAGCTCAGTATTTTCGGAGACATTGAGAAATGAGCCTTTGTTGTTTTTAAGCAGGTGAATGCTTGTCCGCAAACTACAAGCAATGTCCCCAGGATAGACGGCCAGAAATTGCCTTGACAGGCAGGTCTAATGTAGGTAAATCCTCGCTCATCAACATGCTGCTAGGGAACAAGCGCTTGGCTAAGGTATCTGGTAGACCAGGAAAAACCCAGCTGATCAATCACTTTTTAGTCAATGAAACGTGGTACTTGGTTGACTTGCCTGGCTATGGGTGGGCGCAGGTCAGCCAAATAACAAGGCAGCAGTGGGAAAAGATGATTTATGACTATCTATCATATAGAGAGAGTCTAAATTGTGTATTTGTATTAGTAGATGCAAGGCTCAAACCTCAGAAGATAGATATAGCGTTTATCAATTGGCTAGGTAGGAAACAGATACCCTTTGCTATCCTCCTAACTAAAGCCGATAGAGCATCTAAGCAGCAAGTTCAAGCTAACCTCACTGCGCTCAAGGCTACTTTACTCCATGGTTGGGGAGCTTTGCCCGAGTTATTGATAACCTCCTCGCGTGATCAGACAGGCAAAGCAGCACTTTGGGGGTATATTCAGCATATAATATAGATGCTCAAAACGCAGCGGTTAGGAACTTGTGCTGAACTTTTCCGTGAACAAGAGATGCTTTTCACTAAGGCTAGTGATACTACTTGGCTGAACGTAGCTGATACCGACTATCTGGATTATACAAATAGTAGAAATCTTTAGGGCCTAATGGAGGTAAATAGATAGCCCTAAGCTCTGCTTGTTCTGCTGTCCATGCTCCTCCCCAATAATCATCTAGGAACTTCCTAAAAGTATAGTCATAAGCATCAGGCATTTCTCGGATGGCGCTATCCGCTATCCCCTCTATTATATGGTCTACCCATTTTAGTTGCTTAGCATTATCAGCAAACTCTGTCCAGTCACCTCGAGCAGATTTTTCATATAACCGCTTGTCGAGCTTATCTAATGATAAGCCCATCTTCTGGGCAACGCGTCCTCCCAGACGCTTCCACCATTCTTTCAGTTCTTCGTATTCTTCTTTCAACTCTCTCACATTGCCAAATGCAAAAGTCCAAGGTTGATGATGTAAGATAACGGCATTGGGATAGGCATAAGACTTGGTTGCTAAGGTAGTGATAAGCGCAGCCATAGATGCTGCAAAGGCTTTTACTACCACGTATACGGGTGCTTGGCTATTCTCCATAGCTTTGAGAATACGAGAGCCTGCCATTACACTACCCCCTGGAGAATAGTCAATCACAATGAAAATAGGCTTGCTGCTATCTTTATTGTTAAAATACCGAATCCGATCTGTAACGTAGCTAGCTTTCCAAGGGGTAATGATGCCATTCAGGTCGATACAGCGATCAGAAATAACCAAAGTACCTTCTGGGCGCAATGGTTCCTTGAGATATACAGGCGCTCCATCTGCATACCTAGCTCTTTCTTTTCTAGCCTTGGTTTGGGCTATCTCTGCGCGCAGCTGTTCTGTTTCTGCTTTTGCTAACGTAGCCTTGTGCTCTAATTCAATAGAGGCAAGGTTAAACTGCTCCATGGCTTGAGCTAGCTTAGCCTGGGAAACGGCTATTTCAGCCATCAGCTTTTCCCTCTGTCTATTGAGCTCTAGCATTACTTGGGAATGTTCTTTTTGTTGCTGTTCTTGCTCTATTTCCCATCGTAGTGATCTAGCTTCTTGGCTAAGTCTAAGCCGTTCAATCTCTGCCCGTAAGTCGGCTAGCTCTCTTTCTAAACATGCCCTTAATAAAGCATTTTCTACTTCAATCTTCCGCTGCTCCTTCATCTTCTCCTTGAGTTCAGCGTCCTCCTCTTCTTGCTGGATGGCTACCTGCTCTATTGCATTCTCTTTCGCTGCTAATAGATTCAAGTTGACGTGCTCTGATGTTTCCTGAGCGACCTCACTGGTATTGTTTGACTGCGCATAGCTTGTCGTAATAACAAGGCTAGCTACTCCTATGAACATAAAATGTGTTATTCGCATAATTACTGCAATTAGTTTTAAGTCTGATAATAGTTAGTTGTCCGACTAGGATTCGAACCTAGAGTCTTCTGGACCAAAACCAGACGTGTTGCCGTTACACTATCGGACAATAGTTACTCAAGTGCAAAAGTAGCTTGAATTCTCAGAAATTGAAATTCTTCTTCGTGACAATGCGCATATTTCTATATATAGTTATGCTTAAGACAGTATAAATCAACATAAAGCTATGTACTACAGACGTTTTTATATTTCAGCGACCCAATTTTGATAATTTTAAATAGTTTCCTCATATTATCAACTTTTGGCTTGATAATAAGCTAGAAGATAGTAAGCTAGCATGTGAGAAAATTATGTAGAGCCGTTGGGAGACTCCTGGCTTGGGCCTGTTAAAACGAGTTAGAAAAATTTATGTGCAAGTAATCAAAAACTGTTCAAAGAAAAAATTAATGCCTACTATACAGAAAGAAATACCTAAAGGAAGCGTATCATACACATAGCTGGCCTGAGGGATGATGGCTTCATCTTGTAATGGGTTTATATCACGACAGAATTTATCACCCGTGAGATAAGTTTTCTGGAGAGGCGAGGCATGCCAATTCATGCTAACATTAGCTGTTTTACACTCTTGTATTTTACTACTTATGGCTAGTGATTGATTTAATTTCATATTGATTCCATTAACAATAATGGTAAAATTATTAGGTTAATATCATTAGACTTTATCCGGGCTGGGGCTATTGCTTGCTAATTCTGCTGTCTTACTTAACTTTGAGTGTTATTTCCCTTGTTAAGCTCTTCCATTTACTAGAAATAGACCGCGAGAATAGCTCAGCTGGCAGAGCACGACCTTGCCAAGGTCGGGGTCGCGGGTTCGAGTCCCGTTTCTCGCTCAGCATATTTGCCTACCTGTGTAGCTCTACACTACAGCACTATTGTTGGTATTAGCAGCCTTAGGAAAAGAGCTCTTAGCTAAGCCGAATGTCCTTGTGGAGGAAG